>NZ_CZPZ01000034.1 GCF_001458775.1 Candidatus Nitrospira nitrificans | reverse complement strand
TATAGCTAAGCCCACAATCATTGATAGCCTCTCACGATGTCGTCGAGGGTGGTCTGGTCCTGATACTCGCGGCGCTTCTTGAGAGCGGCGAAGTCATGCTCGATGGGATTGAGGTCGGGAGAATAGGGCGCGAGAAACAGCAGGGTCGCGCCAGTCGCTGCGATGAGCTGCGCTGTTTCGGGTGCGGTATGAAATGCGGCGTTGTCCATGATCACGAGATGGTGGACGTTCAGACGCGGGCACAGCCGCGTCTTCAGCCAGGCGTTGAAGACGGTTGTATCGCAGGTGCCTTCGAATAGACAGGGTTCGGCGAGTCGCCCATCCATGCGAGCGGCGATGAGCGACGTGCGGGGCCGTCGATGCCCGGAAACCAGGCCGTCCACACGCTGGCCTTTGGGCGCATATCCATGCCGCCGCGCCGTCGAAGACACAAACCCGCATTCATCGATGTACACGGGGTGTTTGCCACGGCGCACGAACCGCTCGCGAAGGCGGAGGAACTGTTTTCGTCGGAGCGGGTCGCGTTCGGAATAGCCCAGTCTTTTTTTTACGGGTCACCCCCAATTTTCGCAGCGCGTTCCAGATACAGTGCCGCGAGACCTGGAACTGCCGCGCCCGTTCCGCTTGAGTCTGATCGGGCTGTGCCTCCACATGCCGACGTAACTGCTCCCAATCCAGCTTGCGGGCCCGGCGAGGGCCGGGACGCTGGTACGTCAGGCCGCCAGGCTTGAGCCAGCGGTACACGCTCGCCTCACCGACCTTGAACCGCCGAGCCGCTTCGGCCTTGCTGCCTCCACCGCGAACAAACTCCACAACCCGTTGGCGCAAATCTGTTGAGCATCTCATCCCACAGGATCGCACATGTCTACCGTCAATAGCGATCAGTAATTGAGGGCTTAGCCATAACAAGAACCCCGCGATCAAGGCCGGCAGGTACCCGAACAGCATCTCATGAACATGCCACTCACGCGGAGTATAAAGAAAGTCCGCCGACACCCTGCCTGCGAACAGGGCAACCCAGGCCAGGACGGCCAAACCGGTGAATACCGCTGCGCCGAGAAAGAAGGGACGGAATCCGTAGGATAAGAATGCCGGTCCTGCATAGCGAGGGAAGGTCGGCTCGTCGTCCTCTTGTTGCTCGGCCGCGGCCGGCCGGCCAACCATCTGGGTCGGTTCCGATGCCATAGAGCTTGATTCTGGGGTGGAGCTCAGATGCCTGTCAACCAAGGGCGAACGTATGGGCAGGCCGCCGATCTCATGTCGAACGGTCCAGAAACCGTTTGGAAGCGGGATAGGTGCTCCAGAGCAGTTCGAGGGTGATGGATGTCAACAGAGCCGCGAGTTGTGTGGGTGTCTTGTCCGTTCCAGGCGTGAGTTCTTGCTCCCGCAAACGTATCCACAGTTCATGCAAAGTGGCGCGCTGCCCCGCGACCAACGTTTTTACCTTGTCGATCCAGAACCTGGGGTCTTCAGGATCCGCAACGTACTGCCCCTGGCCTCGGCCGAAGTGCGCGACAGCCAAATACCGGATGATGACGTCTTGGACCAGCAAATCCAGATAGTCATCCGACCACATGACCGGAGTCTGCTGGTGACCTGCCTGCCGCTCCGCCCAGGCTTCTCCCCCGAAAAAGCCGAGAACGCCTCCGACCACGGCCCCAGCGACCGTGAACAGACCCATGCTGACCCCACCTGTCGCCGCGTCAAGATGGAGTCCCGCGTAGGCCCCGCTGGTCAAGGCTCCACCGATCCCCCCAATGGCAGTCCCGCTAAGAGTGGCTTCGCCCCTACTTTGTCCGCCTCGTAGCACTTCGACATGTTCCATTCTGGCCTGGATCACACCGATCGCATCCCCTTCCAGACCATGCAGGGCAATGACCGCTTTCGTCGTCGCCCCAACCTCGTTCACCAAGTCCTTCAAGAGACTATCGACGGCCCGTTGTTTCTGCGCATCCATCGACGAACCGTCACCCTTGGTCAGCACTCGAGCTCTCGCGGCGCGTGACACCAGCACAGCCCACTGCTCCATTGCCGCATGGAACAGAGTCAGGTTCGCCTTCTTCCACGCGGCAAACAATCGGGCCATGCGCTGACGGTCATCCGGGGGCAACAGCGAGTGAATGGTCTCGAAGAGAATGCCTTCCTGGACCCAGCAGCGGCTGAACGCATCGAGGCTGTGCACGCCCCTGACGAACCCATAGCGAGCGAAGTAGTCCTTCCAGGGTTGCTCCAGGCGTTCCTGATCTTGGCGGTCTTTAGGAGGGCCGGTTTGATTCAGGAGGACGACGACCGGCTTGCCGATCCATTCGAGTAACTGCAGTTCCGGCGCGATATACCCCGCCATGCTCGGTTCTTCGGCCGCATTCACGAGATAGAGGACGACATCCGCCTCTTGCTGGACATTCAACACCGCCTGTTGGGCACACCAGGACGGCCGATCACGAAAGCGGTCCCACACCTCGGTCAGAATCCGAACGATGGGATTCTTGGCCCCCTGTAACCGCGAGAGGATTTTTTGGCAATTGGGAAAGCCGGGCGTGTCCCATAACTGCAGGGACTCCCCGTCCTCCGTTTCCAGCACGATGTATTTTTGATTCTCGAGGGTGACATGGGCTCGATCGGCGACGAGGCCGATATCCTTCCGGAGCAGCGTTCTCGCCAGGGTGGTCTTTCCGATATTCGTATGGGAAATCAAGGAGAGGGCGATCTGCTGTTTCTTGACGCTCATCGCGCTCCCCGAAAATCGCCGGGCCACAAACAGTCCGGCAAGGTTTGCAGTTCCCCATCCGGCGGTCCGGCAGGGTCCCGGTATCTCAGGGCCTGGAGTCCGCACTCTTTCACCAGCGTAGCCCAGGCCTGACACCGTTCATTCAGACGCTTTTCATGGTCGATCTGCGCATAGGCTTCGCAATCCAGCAGGACCAACAGCATGTTCGGCCGACCTCGGCCTCGGACCGTGGTTTTCAGCTCCTCTAAAAATTCGCCATGTGTTTCCTCCGGAGCCTGGGCCACATTGAACAACGCGACAGCGCACAGAGCTCGATCCGGGTCGACCGGAAAGTGTGGAGGGGGTTCGCCGTACTGGACTGAGTGTCCCAGATGGATATCCGCCAGCACGCCGAATGCGTCGCTGAGGAATGCCAGAAGCCGATCGTCGCCCTCCTTCACGCGATGGCTATAGGCCAGCACCTCCACAAGCAGCCCCTTCCCTCGGTAAGGATTCAGCAGTCGCCGGAAATACGGCTCATTGCTCGGCAGATGCATCGCACCGGCCAGACGAGCCGTACGCCTCCAGGCCGCCGCGGCCAGCAAGGTCCGCGGCAGGACAATGAAGAGTATCGTCGTCATCGCCCAGAAATGAATCCAGATCGCCGCATTGGCCCTGGCTGTGCCTTGCAGGTCAACGATGGCTTCCACGCCGGGCATCGGGGTCCCCAACAGCCAACTTGCCGGCGCGAAGAGGACGGAGAGAAAGGTGTGGACGCCCTTGGCACCCATGAACGTGCTGTCCCATCCCGCCTTGTACAGAAAACTGAACCCACGCAGGTAGAGTCCCGCGATCACGCCGATCGCCAGCGCGGCCGCAGCCGCGTGGAGCAGACTGCGGGCATGGGAGATCAACAATTCACGGCCGCCGTGGAGCAGGCGCGCGGCGTACATCGCAAGGGATGCTGCAATCCATCGCTGTTCGTCGGAACCCTGTGCGCGATCAGACCGAAGTCGGCTGAGCCGTCCCTTCACACCGAGTCCCAGAAGCCATTCCACCAGCCCCTCCAGGCCTGGCTGCGACCGATCTCGCGACGGTCGCGGCACGATCATGTCGTAGAGCACACCGGCATAGACAACCGCATTCCAGAGGAGAAGGGTGAGAAGAGGAAAATTCAGGAGGTTAATCTGACCCGCAGGGCCTATCGGGTCAGCGAGAAAGCCTCCGATCACAGCACAGCCGATCAGCAGCGTGACCGGCGTCTTGATTCGCAGAACGGCGAAAGCCGAAGCGAGCGCGGGATGTTTCTGAGTCAGCCGATCGATGATGTATTCAGCCCGCTCAATGACCGAAGCCTCTCCATGGCGGGCAGGATCTTCCAGGGACTTGTCACCTTGAGGATCGAATCTTTCATGACGAGGCAACTCCCGCTCGTACCGCAAAATAAACTTGTGGTCCGGATCATGTTCTTCGCAGGCCTGAACCAGGAGCACTTTGGCAAGTTGGGCAGGCGTCATCGATAGTCAGCCACGCGCTCGTTGTTCACAATGAATGTCCCTCTCCGCAACACGATGTGGCGCATTATCGGAGCCCGAAATGATTCCGTCAATGCATGTTGGGGATTCTTCATTCCATCATGCAGCTGTGGAGCCACGTACGAAGGTCTGTATCATTTCGTCTCTCTGGGCGTATCACTTGAGATACGATTTGCAGTGAAAACCATTCCGGCGTGAGTGTCGGATGATACACGGCGAGCATGCTCCAGTCCCAACTTTGACAAGCATATACAGCCACGCAGCCGTGCAAGTTTCCCCATGGCATTATCGTTGCGTAGAGGAATCATTCATCACGAGCACGATCCTTTGCGCTCGGCCCATCATCAAAGGAGGGATTGCGATGAAATGCGTAAGATGCAGTGGCCTGATGGTCGTGGATCATTTCCTGGATATGCAGGAAAGTTGGATGCCGATGTGGATGCGGGGACTGCGCTGCGTGACGTGCGGCAATATCGAGGATCCCTTGATCCATTATAATCGAATGATTCATGAGGTTCGCAGAACCAGAAGGCGAGTGTCGCGAGCGGCGCACCCGATCACCGCACCAGCTCAGGCAGCATAGCTGGGGTGCGACCGCCCTCACGACCCACTGTTTGACTGCTCCCCGTCACATGGATAGATTGACCGCCTGTGAAAAGAAATGGAGGAAGACCTTGTTGTGCGGGCGGTTCGACTCGTGACGGCGGCAGACTCAACCAAAGACAGAATTATTTTCCTGAGACTTGGACCTTAACGGAGGAGCGCCTCGATGAAACGTTTAAGCGACCTCACCGATTACGTATCAATCCTTCCCTACGCGAGCGAAATTTTTGGAGTATATCAGCCATTAATAGGGTGGAAGTCCAAGCGAATCGAAGCGCGCTTCGGTGATGGCCTCGCCCAGGACAAACGAAACATCGCACACGCGCTGACCAAGAGCTTCACCGGTGATGTTCAAATCAAGTACTTGGACGATGACGGTCATCCCTGCGCGGAGCCGGAAATCAGAATTCGCATCGGGCGCTTACTGGATGGCAAAAAACGGCACTCTGATAGTGTCTTAATCGACACCATCTCGCAACGGCTTCCTCCTCGTGAAAAGATGAAGGATGATGAGTGGGCAGAACACCTCACGGAAGAGCGCCTCAACATCTACCTCGTCGAGTTTGTTCACCCTCACTATCGCCGCAGCTTTACAGATCTCTGCGCGGAACTCCATCAGTTCGGCGGTCATCTGACGCGAGACAAGATGACGCTTGAATCTTTGAAGTCGGCAATCTCTCAACAATTGAACTACGAGTCGGCGTTGGCTGGAGCCTTACACTTGCTGCTTAAGGAAAAGCAGTTCGGCACGATCAAGAATCTTTTCTATTCAACACTCTCGCAAAACCAGACCGCAATCACATTGGCCAAAATTCTTTCGGCAACGAACAGCGCGGACGCGTATCTGGAGCTGGACAATCTTGACCCGCAAAATAGAGACCATCTTCGCAGCGTGGCTCTCTCTCCGATTAGCGTGGTGCATTTGTATCGTCAGTTCTTCTTCGAGCTTGATACTTTTCTGGGAACACCGGTGAGCCATGTATGGATGAGCCCCGGAGCGACCGTGGAGCTCATTGAGACACACACGACAAGAACCCTCGTGGAGCGCACGGTAGAGACTTCACTTGAAACGACCATGAAATCGGAACAATCGAGAACTGAGAAAGAAGAGCTGTCCGATGCCACGAAAGAAGACAACAAGCAAGACATCAAGCTTGGGGCGAGCGTGACGGCTAAATACATGTCCATCACGGCGACAGGCAGCTTTGATTTTACCGCCTCCCAGCAAACATCGCGAGAGCAGTCATACAAAAGAATGCGCGAGCAGTCCGAGAAACTCTCTTCCGAGATCCGCAAGAATTACAAGTCCACCTTCAAAACAGTGACGGAGACAACCGACACATCAAGCAAACGCTACGTCCTCAGCAACACAACCGACAAACTTATCAACTACGAACTGCGCCGCAAGATGCGCCAGGTCGGGGTGCAAGTACAAGATATCGGCACGTATCTCTGTTGGCAATCCTATGTTAACGATCCAGGCGCCGCCTTGGGCGTGGCGGAGCTCGTTCACATCGCCAAGAAGCCCGATCTGGAGGATCCTCCTCATCCCGATAAAGTTGTTCCTCAAAAGGATTTCTCGCAGGACATCCAGCCCGTGCGCATTCCATTTGTGCCGACCAACGACCACGATGACCGCGGAGAAGATTACGACTACGGCGCCGAACGGAACGACGAGGGTGAAGAAACCAAGTACCGTATTCAATGGGAATTCCCTCAAACGGTGTCGTGCGACAAGCCCGAATATGAGTTCCACGACGTCCAACTCCAGGTTACCGATGGCAATGCCGTGGTGGAGGTTCGCGACAAGAAAGCGGAAGGGAACAGGGGCAGTTTCACGATCATTCTGAAGCATGTGCATTTCGGTGATCGCGATGCCATCATGGTAAAACCGACGATTTTCTGGAAGTCGACTCAGGACGTGACGAAATTGGAGGAGGAGAACGCAAAACAGTTGAAAGAGTTCAAGGTGAAAGAAGCGAAAGCTTATCACGATGCATTCATCCTCGCAGCCAAGGACCGTGTGAAGTTGGCCAGCAAGATCGGGCAGCGTCCGTCGGACGAGTTACGCGAAGAGGAGCGCATCGTCGTCTATCGCAAGCTCGTCCAGGAGATGCTGATGAAGGGCATCGCCCTTCCCGACGACGCGACCCGACATGTGGTAGCCGAGCTCATCAACAATATCTTCGATGTCGATAAGATGCTGTATTTCGTGGCTCCCGAATGGTGGCGTCCACGGCGCCACCAAAGTCACCAAAGCCTGGGGAAATACACGGGACCGACGGCAACTGCCGTTCAATCCAACCTCGGCGTCTCGAAATCGCTGGCTGCAAAAATTGCGGCTGTCCCGGCCTTCGCCAAGGGCGTTCTCACCACCGCCTTCGGCAGCTCACAAAGAGAGACGCCGCTGAACGAGCATATCGTAGGTTGGGGAGGGACCAAGGAGAACCGCGACGATAACTACTACATTACTGAAGACTCCGACCCTGCAAAATTAGGAAGTTCGCTTGGGTGGCTACTGCAGCTTGACGGCGACAATATGAGAAATGCCTTTTTGAATGCGCCTTGGGTTAAGGCCGTCATCCCTATTAGGCCAGGAAAGGAAGAAGCTGCAATAAACTGGCTCAAGGGAGTCGAAGGATTCAATGGAATTGGTGACACTGATATCTACCACGCAAACAATCCAGAGGAAAAAGACATTCATGGCAACCCACTCGATGGGCAAAAACTCATTGATGTTATTCTCGACTTGGCCAAGAAGATTAAGCAAAAGCATGAAGAGGGAATCAAACTGGGGAAATACCCCAAGCCACAAGAGCTTGACAAACCAGAATTGGTAGACAATGACAACGCTGTCACTTCAACCCCGATTGATAGAGTCTATGAACATGGCTTTTATCCGCTGAAAGGAGGATTCAAAGCGAAGGTTGAGCAAAACTACGACATGGTAGCCCAATGGATAGAAGTCCTGCCTACAGACCAAGTTGTGCCGGTCGAAGTAAAGTATGACCCAAAGACAGGACGACAGGTGTAACACCATATACTCGGTGACACTCGGTTGCCTGGTCCGATCTCATTTCCTGCCTTGCACATAAAAGCAAGGCGTAACCTGTAGGCTGTCGTATGCCTCTGATAAGACCAGTGGTAGGGTGCCATGAAAGTTGGATTTAACTATCCAATGTCCTTCAATAGGTTCGGGGCCGACATCGGACCGAACCCACATTGCTCATTACGGCAATGGGTAACGGAGCAATCGCTTGTCGCCAAGGGCGCTGTGGGACGCATACCACTTCCCCCACTTTTCGAGAATCTTGACCGCAATCTCGCCAATCTAAAGAAGATGGGGATTTATGTCGTGCGATTTTTCCTCTTGGCCAATGGCTTCAACTGGCTCGGCCATGGTCCGATTCTCCGAGGGCATAATGGCCAGAATCCGGCGCTCCCCTATCACAATTGGGAGTTTTCGCCTTTATTGAGTGTAGATCCGAGGTTTGTGCTTCATTTTGAAAAGCTGCTGGCGAGTTTCCGCAACGCTGAGCTGCTTATCATCCCATCACTTGTAAGCTTTGAATTTACCGGCAACAGCAGAATGCGTGACGAAAAAGGCTTGGCGCCAGGGGGACGGGCTGATTGCATTAAGGACCCCGGCAAGCGGCAAATATTTTTGAGTACGGTATTGAATGCTCTGCTCACTGCGTCAGCTCGATATACACAGCAGATTTATGCGTGGGAAGTGATCAATGAACCGTATTGGTGTTACTCGCCGATTGGCCCGCTCTCTAACGCATCGAGCGATGTCATGAAGGCCAACCCGGATACGCTCGTGGGTTTTGCTAGGCAGCCGGAGGTCACTCAGGACGAGATGAATACATTCATCGGAGAAGCAATTGCATTGATCAATTCGAAGGGTTTCCCATCAACCGTGGGGCATAGATTTTTCAGAGATTTAGAAGAAAGAAGGCCCCTGGACTGGGAGACTGTTAAACCGCCACAGAGTTACCTCTACTATGCGGGAAGCAAACCTCAGTTCCACTATTACGCCAAGCCGACGTTGGGACTCGGGGACCCCTACCAGATCAAGGATCAAGGTCTTTTCAACGCGGCAGCAGGAGGTATTTTACCTAAGCCATTTTTGGGTGAGTTTGATTCCGACCTAAACAGTTTCGGAAAACCCTGGCCCGAACTGCAAGGGAATGACTCCACGTTGAGCCGGTTGCGATTACTTGAAAGTCAGGGGTGTGAACTCGCATTGCTCTGGCCGGATCAAGGGACGCCTTCAAAAGATGCCCGCCCTGATCCTATCAAATTAGCTTCTACCACCCGTCAAGCCATAGTTAATTTTACTGGCGGAACGATGCCCCCTCCAAACGAATGACCACACAGGATGACTTTCTCCGACGTCTCTCTAAAAACAATCGCAACGTCAATGAGCATGGACCTGCAGCTTCAACAGTCGCGACGAACAGACGCTCATTATTGACGCTTTGTCGAGTTGCAAAAAAATGTTGCCTTTTCCAATACCCAGGACGTACGGAAAATTCGCTGATGGTTGTTAACCCCCATTGACCACGGCCAACACCCGTCGCCCGTATCGTTCGGCCTTCAGCTCGCCGATACCCGGAATCTCCAACAAGGCCGCCGGCGTCCCTGGCTTGAAACCCGCAATGGCTTTCAACGTCTTGTCATGAAAAATGAGGAAGGGCGCGACACCCTCTTCTTCGGCTAGTTCGGTGCGAAGTTGTCGGAGCCGTTCAACAAGCCGGGGATCCGGCGCCGAAGCCGGAGCGATGCCTGCGAAGGCGGCAGACGAGCGACGCGGCTTGTTCACCGATACATCGGTCTCAGGCTCCTGTTCCTGTGTCAATGCCACTTCACGAATCCCCTGCAGCACCTCTCGCCCCCTAGACGTCAATTCGAGAGTGGGATACTCGGTGCCTTCGATGCGAAGATACCCGGACTCAATGAGGCTCTTCACCAGACCCATCACAACCGGCTTGGTCTGTGCCCGACAGATCCCGTATGTCGGACAGTCTTCCGCGCCGGAGCCCACCAGCGCTTTCGCACGGCTTCCACGAAGCATGTCGACGATGCGCCCCATGCCGAACCGCCCCATGCACCAGGACACCGTTTCCAATATCGCCTTTTCCGAAACGCCGGTCGCATGCAAGACCGTCCGGCTCGGCTGCCGGGCCGGCGCGACACAACGATCGCACAGGCCGCAGGGGCCCAAGGCCGGCTCGGTCTCATCGCTAAAATACTCGAGAATCGCGCGCTGCCGGCAGCTCGATCCCGATACATACCCCAGCATTTCTTGAAGGAGCGTCCGCATTCGTTCCGCGCGCGCCACGCCTTCCTGGTCTTTTAACGCCTGATCGATGAAGTATTCCTGCGTGGCGAGATCGCGCTCATGGAACAACAACGCACAAGCCGCGGGCTGTCCGTCACGACCGGCGCGCCCAACCTCCTGGTAATAGGCTTCGATGCTTCCGGGAATGTCGAAATGGACGACCAATCGGACGTCCGGCTTATCGATGCCCATGCCGAAGGCATTCGTCGCGGCCAGGATTCGCACCGTCCCTCGGCGAAACTCCTCATGGACCATCCGTCGTTCCTCATCTGAAAGACCGGCATGGTAATAGCCCACCGAGGCATGGGATTGTCCCAGCCATGCGGCGACCTCCTCCACGGCTCGTCGAGTAGCGCAATAGACGAGGATCGTGCCCTTCTCCGTCTCGCGAACCAAGCGTCCCAGCGTCGACAGCTTGTCTTGTCGAGACTGAGGGAGATGAACGGAGAGAGCGAGGTTGGCCCGACGAAACCCTGCGACGAGTCGGAACGGATCGCGAAGCGACAGCCGCCGGCAAAGATCCGTTTGCACACGAGTGGTAGCCGTCGCGGTCAGCGCCAGGCAGGGAGGATTCGTGAGTTCCTGGCGCAGGCGACCGATTTTGAGGTAATCGGGCCTGAAGTCATGGCCCCACTGGGAAATACAATGCGCTTCGTCGACCACCAACAACGAGACCCAGAGGGAGCGCAACAACCGGAGAAATCCCTCATGTTGCATCCGCTCCGGCGCCAAATACAGCAGCTGGAGCCGCCGCTGCTGGAGCTCCTGCATCACGCGGCTCTTTTCCAACCCGGTGAGGCCCGAGTGAAACGCAGCCGCGGCAATCTTCCGCTGCTTCATGGCCGTCACTTGATCCTGCATCAAGGCGATCAGCGGAGAAATCACCAGCGTCAACCCTGGGAGCAGGGTCGCCGGCAACTGATAGCAGAGCGACTTCCCCTGCCCTGTCGGCATGACCGCCATCGCATCGCGTCCTGCCAACACGGCGCGGATGACTGCTTCTTGGCCTGGCCGAAACGTGGCAAAGCCGAATCGTTCGCTGAGCTGTCGAGTTAGATCATCCACAGGGAAGGCACATCAGAAGGATAGGATCGTGATAGCGATCACAGCGGATCGCAGTATAGATGACCGGCCATGGGCAAGTCGAGCAAGCGGAAAGAGCGCCATTGGCTCTCACGCCATATGCCCGCATCCGTGACCTAACCGGACTGCCGGAACCGACTACCGGACGTATCCAATTCGATTCATGCGAGGTATCTAATTCGATTCTATATGACTGAGAGAAGTCGACAGACGATAAGAGCACCACGTAGCGCTGTCACGCCATTTCAAAGGTACCGCCTTGCGCAAGTCAATTCTTCTCAATGGCATGCGGTTTGCTGAGCACCCAGGCATTCGGCGACTGGGCGGCATGCGCACATCGTCGTGAATCAGTGCATCTACTTATTGTTACCGACCAGTAGGCATTGAGGGACCTGAATGACGGGCATATACGATGCTCGCCCGTACGCCCCCTCGCATGCCGATGTGTTCGGTTCAATCGGATAACAACGGTCAGATGTCACATTTCATTCTCTCATCATTAAAGGAGGCTTCCATGAAGAGGTACGTTAGTTTCGGGGCTGCCCTCTGCCTTGCGGCGGGAGTAGCCGGTTGTTCCGGAGACGATTCTGCACCGCCGACGGCTAACCCGTTTCCGCCGCTGCCGACGGCCAATACGACGTATTTTGATGTGACGGACGAGGCGGGGCGTTGGTTCGATACGCGTGCAACGATTGCGGGCACGAACTCACTTGCGGTTGTGCCGCCCGGCCAGAAGATTCGGTTTCTGCAAACTCGTTCGTTCGCCGGTCCGTCTCGGGTCGAAAGCTTTCATACGGTCACGAGCCTGATTTTCCCAGGCGCGGCACAGCCGTCCGAGCAGATTGATCAGTTGACCGCGAATAAAAATGACCATGAAGTGACCCTGACCACTCCGGGTCTCCATGTGTTTGTGTGCAAGGTGCATCCCTACATGTTGGCCGGCGTGATCGTAGATGATCCCGCAACGGACGGGCTGGACATCGGCAACAAGCTTCATTTGATCGGCGTCACCAACCCGGCTAATGCGAGCACCGCGCTTCCGAGCAATTCGAACATCGGCCTCAGGTTGTTGCGCGCGTTCTTCATCGTCACCAGTCCGTCGAATTGGAAAGACTATACCAAGGTCGGAGAACAGTATAAGCCGACCTATCCCGCCGTACCCGTCCGCGTCGCAAACGCGAGCGGCGTTGAGGCCGTCATTCCCAATCTCAATGCTGCACTCCAGGGAACGTTTGACGGCGACACCATCCCGGCAGTGCAACATCCCAGCATCGACGGGGTGGGAGAGGTCTGGGTCGACACACAGTACGAGGAAAGCGCCGGCAAAGGTCCGGCCTATCCCAGCACGATGACTGTGGTCGACGTGGAAGGGACGGATAAATGGAAAGTGACTCGCAAAATCGCGCTGCCGGCCCAGAAGATGAATAACGCCCACAACATGTGGGCGAGTCACGATCAAAAGCAAATCTACAATACGGAATGGCATGGCAAGAGCATCTACTCCATCGACGGCGCGACCGGAGCCCTCTTGAAAGAAATCGTGATCGGCGAAGATCCGGCCCACGTGATGACGAGGGTGGATACGGAGCAGGTACACGTGACCTTGAACGGGGAAGATGCGGTGGTCGAGCTGAATAAGGCGGCGAATGGGGACATTGCCGTCAACCCGGCGCGTCCGGGAGGACAAGGCAGGATTCTGATGCAGGCCCCCGGCGCCGCGCAGACCCAGCCTCACGCGCATTGGATGGGGCATGACGGCAAAACCATGGCCACCCCGAACTCCAATTCGAATGATTCGACGCTCTTCGATTTCGTGCTAGACGTCATCAGGCACAAGCCCGCCACCGGCCCCTTGCCGATTGCCGCCGCGATGAACCCCACCTCAACGAAGTACTATGTCTCCAACTACCTGGGCCATAGTACTTCCGTGATCAACATGGCAACGGGAAACAAGATCAAGGATATCCCGCTCCTGCTGAACGGCAACTACGATCCCATCACCGGCGCCATCACGGGGCCGGTCGGCGGTCTGCCGATTCAAACTCCCGTCAGCCCCGATGGGAAATTCGTGGTCACGGGGAACACCTTGACCGGGACGATCACCATCATTCGAACCAGCGATGACACCTTGGTGGCGATGGTTCCCTGCGATCCGGGATGTCACGGGGTGAACTTCGGAGCCAAGAAAGGCGGCGGGTACTACGCCTATGTCACCAGCAAATTCTCCAACCGGCTGATCATCTTGGACTACGATGCCGACAATGATGGAATCGTGACCCAAACAGGACCGGACGCACCGGTCATTGCCGGGTGGGTCGTGTTGGTCGACGATTCCACCACAGCGAAGGATGACACGATTACCGGCAATAAAGGCATGGGCGGCCAAGGCGTCCTGCCTGTGCCCAATGTCTACAAAGGCTGGGTGCAGAAGCTGCCGACCGAATTTAAGAGCCAGCTCACGGCAGCGCAGCAGAATCCGGTTCCGTAGAACCGGCAATTTCACATAGCTGCATCGGAGAGGCCTCGATGTCGGTGGTGCGCAACCACCGCATCGGGGCCCCTCCGATTTTCCCAACGCATCACTGAAGAGGCAAATCGCACACTAGGCGGTAGGATAAGCCACAGCGCAAGGCAAAGCCCCCGCAGGGAGGAGATATGACCGGGAAATTGTGTCGTCGAACTTGGTCAGGCTGCCAGTGAATTGGCTCCAGCCCCCTGGTCTCCCACTGGGTTCAATTCATCAAGTCGCTGGATCTTAGCCTTATAGGCGCTCACCTTGCGCATAATCATCGCTCTCAAATCTTCATCGACATGAGAGAGCGCTTCTCGTACCCCGGCGATATCGCCATCCTCCGCGAGATGGGCTGCGATACCGATGAGCGGCAAAACTCCGGCATCACCCATGGCCTTGGCGATCTCGATGGCCCCGGATCGATCCCCGGCTTTGACAAAAACTTGAGGAAGTTCAAGGTAGAAGTGACTCGCCAAGAGGGACGGATCCGGGCATGAGACAATCGTGTCCTTGACAGACTGCACGTTTCCTCGCTCCGATTCGATAAAGAGCATCATTTGCCAGACTTCTCGCAAGTACCGTCTGTCGACCATTTCGCTGACCGTCTGTCGCGCCCCGACCGTATCGCCCGCCAGCGCTTGTCTGATCGCCTGGTCCTTCAACTGTGCATCCGTCGGTGTTTGAGTTGGCATCATGCCTTGACTCCTCTCTGCACTCCTTCGGAGTACGAAATTGAAATTCAGAACACCTGTTTCGAAATGTAGCGGTGAATGTCGTTCTTGTCGATCTTTTCCCGCCAATCGACAGGCCCATTGATCTGCCGTTGCGCTCACCTTATCGAGGATTTCGCTTTATCAATGAGACAGAATTAGACTGCGGGACTGAATCACGGTCATTAAAGGAGTGAGGTGTCCGTGAAGAGCAGATGACGAAAAGATCCGCCACGGAAGGGATGGTACAGGCTTACCCCCATTGGCGGCTTTGCCGCTTTTAAAAGATCGGACTTCTATGAAGTCTATTTCCTCCCATCACTTGCGCATCTGAAATGACCAGCTATACTTTCTCTGATGCGTTCCACGAAATACATCATCGTGCAAGACGGGGACGGGTGGCGCGGGTACCTGGAAGGTTACCAGGAGCAAGAGGCCTATGGGGAGTCGTTCGAAGAGCTGCAAATCAAGCTGTGGCAACTACACCAAGAACTCATCGCCCAAGAATCAGAACAGGACCGGTACGGGAACAGAGAACAGGACCGGCATCATGGTCATACGTCCACGCTCCCCCGTCACACCCCCACCGTATCCCGCCCCATGTCACGCGCCCAGATCAAGCGCCGAGCACGAGTGGAGCAGCTCATGTTTGCAATCATCAGTAATCGCTGAGCACGACCGACGTTCAGCCATTCTTCTGTCACCAACCCCATGACCGCCGGATACTGAATGCCGCGAAAAGCTTCCGAACTCAGCCTCCCATAAATTAGCCGGCTCACCGAAGCAGCACGAGACCACCGACTGATGCCTTCGACGGATCTGATCGGCCGGTCTCATGTTGAAATTTAACTGGATGTTTTTATTCACCACTTTCCCTGCGTACGTGGGGAAGCTCCGATTGACCCGATAGGTGAAGTGTTGATACACATATTTCTCGGGTATTCTCACCAAATTCTGCGAGGCCGGCCATGCCGATCGATGAAATCACACAAAAGGTCAGCGAGCGCTATGCCAAAGCCGCCAGTACCGGCGAAGAAATGTGCTGCCCCACCAGCTACGATATGGGGCACCTCAAAACCTTCATTCCGGAAGAGGTCTTGAAGATTGCGTATGGTTGCGGCACACCGGCGGGTCTCAAGACGGTGCAGGCCGGTGAGACAGTCTTGGACATCGGGTCGGGCGGCGGGATTGATTGTTTTGAGGCCTCCCGCTTGGTGGGCCCCACAGGCCACGTGATCGGGATCGACATGACCGATACGATGCTGGAGATCGCCCGCAAGCATGCGGCGGTGGTGACCACAAACCTCGGTTATCCCGAATCGAACGTGGAGTTCCGGAAAGGGTTGGCCGATGCGATGCCGGTGCAAGACGGCACGATTGATCTGATCATCTCAAATTGCGTCATCAACCTGGCGCCGGATAAGCGGAAGGTATTTCAGGAAATGTATCGGGTTGCCAAACCCGGCGGCCGGTTCACCATCTCCGACATTGTATCGGACCAAACCGTGCCGCAGTACCTGGTCCACGACGCCCAGAAATGGGGCGATTGTTTGTCCGGCGCCCTGACGCTCACCGACTACCTGAACGGCATGACGGCAGCCGGCTTTTTTGGCATTCATCTGGTGAAGTTTTCGCCCTGGCGCGTCATCGACGGCATCCATTTTTTTTCTGTGACGTTGACCGGCTACAAGCTGGCTCCGGCATCAACTACTCCCTCCGTCCAGTATGCGACCCTTCGTGGCCCATTCATCCGACTTGTGGATGAACGGGGCACGACCTACCAGCGCGGCATTCCGCAACCGATCACGTCGGAGGTGACGCTGTTATTGAGCACCCCTCCCTTCGCCGAGCACTTCCTCCTGACTACCGAACCTGTCGCGCTGGACGGCGATGATCCGCGCTGGACGGCAGTATTCCCGGCCGATGCCCCATGCACCTGGCAAGGCCACTATGCGCTGCTGGCCGGTCCCTTCGTTGAAGCGACCGATGACGATCACCATGTCTATCGACGGGGTGAGCCACTGGAGATTTGCTCCAAAACGGTGGCGGTTCTAGAAACGGGAGGGTATCGGCCCCATTTCGTCATCTTGAATCGAGCCGGCGACTCTGTGAGCGGCGAAGTTGTGACCTGTTCACCTAATGAAGGCTGCTGTTAGATGGCTGTCACGTTGCTTGGCCGAGGCAACCCTCTTGCCTCAGCGGCTGAACAACTTCGCCTCCTCGATCAATCATCTGTTTCCCCACCGTTTGACCTTCGCCTCGCTCAAGCCGATCTGTTTCCGCTCCAGGCGACCGGCATCACCGTCTTTCAGATCAACGTCGGCAAACTGTGCAATCAGGCCTGTCGCCACTGCCATGTGGATGCCGGCCCCGATCGTCCTGAAGCCATGTCCTTGGAAACGGCAGAGCGCTGTATGCGGGCGCTGGCCAAGACGGACATTCCCACCGTGGATATCACGGGCGGCGCGCCGGAGCTGAATCCGCATTTTCGCTGGCTTGTCGAACAGTCCCGCAGACTTGGCCGACATGTTATGGATCGCTGCAATCTGTCCGTGTTGCTGCTTCCTTCCCAGGCGGATCTCGCGGAATTCCTGGCTCGCCACCAGGTCGAGATCGTTGCCTCGCTTCCGTCGTACCGTGCCGGCCAGACCGATGCACAGCGAGGTGACGGCGTGTTTGAGAAGTCGATGGAAGCCCTTCGTCTGCTGAACCGGTTCGGCTATGGCCGTCCGAATAGCGGGCTCGCCCTGAACCTCGTCTACAATCCCGTCGGCGCGTTCCTGCCCCCAAAGCAAGATGCCATCGAAGCGCAGTTCAAGAACGAACTGCGGGCTCGACATGGGATCGAGTTCAACCGGCTGTACACGATCACCAACATGCCGATCAGCCGGTTCCTGGAGTTTCTCGTCGAAAGCGGCAACTATGACCAGTACATGACGCGCCTAGTCAACGCGTTCAATCCAGCCGCTGCGAGCGGCCTCATGTGCCGGTATACACTGTCCGTTGGATGGGACGGCAGACTCTACGACTGTGACTTCAACCAGATGCTCGAACTCTCGGTTGATCACAGAGTACCGTCGCATATCCGCGACTTCGATCCTGATCAACTCCATCATCGACAGATCGTCACGCGCAACCATTGCTTCGGTTGCACAGCCGGTTCCGGTTCATCCTGTGGCGGGTCTACTGCCTAGAAGGTCTTGATGGTCCTATCGGTCCTCACCTTTTCCAGATCCTCGTGCTCGCCTTTGCGTACGGCACGAATGCGTGTCGAAGGCCATCGCGACGCTGATCGACAGCGACATCACTGACTAGCGGAACTGCCGTCGTTTGGGGAACATGTGAACGATGATCGAAGCCGCCACTGGGCACCAGTGCGGGAGATGATCCTTGCCTGGATGGTAGCTCCTTCCCGCCGCACTCCCGGATTGGTCATATCCCACTCGGGTTATCTAGACCTTGTCTATTACGGCAACAGTCTGCTATGGTGCCCATCTGTTTTTCATTGTCATTGGATATCCTACAGCACTGAATGGTCTGGGACCCAAAAGATCCATGGGGCAAAAAGCCTGACCCGCTTGAAGAAGCCTTCAAGCAGGCCCAATCGCAATTCAAGGACATTTTTCCTCCTGGTGGCCTGAAGAGCCTCCTCCCCTCCGGCGGGGTCTGGAATCTCATCATCGCCGCTCTATTGATCTTTCTCGTCTGGCAAAGTGTGTTTATCGTCGCGCCGGATGAAGAAGGTGTCGTCAAGCGATTCGGGGTCCCGGTCCGGGCCGTAGAGCCAGGCCCGCACTTCAAAATTCCTCTGATTGAAACCGTTCTCCAGCCAAAAGTCGCCAAACTCTTTCGCGTAGAGGTCGGGTTCCGCACCAATCAGCAAGGCCGCCAGCAGATGGTGCCTCAGGAAGCCTTGATGCTGACCGGCGATATGAATATCCTCGCCATCGAATTCATCGTTCAGTACAAGATTAAAGAGGCCCGCAACTTCTTGTTCAACGTGGCGGACATCCATGAAACCATCGGCAAAGCGGCCGAAGCCTCCATGCGTGAAGTCGTCGGTAAAAGTAAGATCGACGAAGCTCTGACCACCGGGAAAGCCGTGATTCAGCAGGACACCTTGACGTTGCTGCAGACGATTCTTGATCAGTACCAATCCGGTGTGCAGATTGCCGCCGTGCAACTCCAAGATGTCGATCCCCCGGAAGCGGTCGCCGCCGCGTTCAAAGACGTGACGAATGCCAAGGAAGACCGGGAAAAGCTCATCAACCAAGCCCAAGGCTACCGGAACGACATTATTCCGAGAGCCAAGGGTGAAGCGGCTGAATTGGTCAACCGAGCCAAGGGGTTTGCCCAGGCCCGGCTCAATCGTGCCCAGGGCGAAACCAATCGGTTCCTCGCCACCTTGAAAGAGTACAGCCAATCCAAGGACGTCATCAGCAAGCGGATTTATATCGAAACCATGGAAGAAATCCTGCCGCATACGGAAAAGATCATCATCGACGGAAAAGGCGGAGAGCGCCTATTGCCATATCTTCCGCTGGACCGCCTCTCAAAGTCGGCATCCATGACCGGAGCCAAGTCCGTCTCCCAACCGGAGATTGAGGAGTCTCGACCAGAGCTATCTCCAACGCTAAAGGCGAGGGGCTCCCGACCATGACCAAGCAAGGATTGGTGATCACACTTCTCGCTGTGATGATTGCATTGTTTGTGCTCGGAGCTTCCCCTCTCTTCGTCGTAGACGTGATCCAAACTGCCATCGTCGTGCAACTCGGGAAGCCCGTTCGCAACATCACCGAACCAGGACTGTACGTGAAAATGCCGTTCGTTCAGGAGGTGACATACTTCGAGAAACGTTTGTTGGATTACGATTCGAATGCGCAGGATGTCATTACCTCGGACAAGAAGACCCTGTTGCTCGACAACTTTGCGAAATGGCGCATTGTGGATCCCTTGAAGGTCTATCAGAACTTCCAGAGCCAACGCGGTGCGCTCCAACGGCTGCACGATATCATCTATTCCGAGCTTCGCGTGGAGCTAGGCCGGCATGAGCTGCTCGAGATCGTGTCCAGCACGAGGGCCGACATCATGAAGGTGGTTACCGAACGGGCGAACGAGAAGGCCTCGGCGTACGGCATTGAGATCCAGGATGTCAGAATCAAGCGCGCTGATTTGCCTGAACAAAATGAGAAGGCCGTCTTTGCGCGGATGCAGGCGGAACGGGAACGACAGGCTAAGCAATATCGCGCGGAGGGTGCGGAGGAAGCGCAAAAAATCAGATCGGAAGCTGAGAAAGACCGGGAAATTATCCTGGCCCAGGCCTATAAAGAGTCGGAAGAACTTCGAGGCGGCGGCGATGCCAAGGCATTTCGGATCTATGCTGACGCTTACCGACAGGACCTAAAGTTTTTCGAGTTCACCCGCTCCATGGAAGCTTATAAGAGCGCCTTCAAAGACGGCACGACCCTGGTGATGAGCCCCGATTCTGAGTTCTTCAGATATTTGAAGCAGCGCTGAGTGACTATGACAGCCCCACTATTTTCCCGCTGGTCGGATCAAGCGTAATCCGCTCACCAGCCGGTTTCTTAGGTAATCCCGGCATCAACTGAATCCCTGAACAGACCGCCGTCACGAATCCAGCACCGGCCAGGATCTGCAATTCCTTGATGGGGATCGTAAAACCAGTCGGCCTTCCCTTTAACGTAGGGTCGTGCGAAAGCGACAGTGGCGTTTTCGCCATGCAAATGGGCAAGCCTCCATACCCCAATGCCTCGGCCATATCTATTTGACGCTTCGCCTCTGGTTCATAGGAGACCCCGGCAGCTCCGTACATATGGGTTGCAATAGTTTCTATCTTCTTTCTGATCGGCCATGACACATCATAGAGATACCTGAATTGGGCAGGTCTTTCAGAGGCCTTGAGGACAGCCGCTGCCAGCCGCTCGGCCCCCTTCCCACCGTCGGCCCAATGTGTGGAGACCGCCGCATCGACTGCTCCCATCCTCAGAGACTGTTCTCGAACCCAGTCCAACTCATCCTGAGGGTCATCCTTGAAGGCATTCACGGCGACCACAACTGGAACTCCATGCGCCAGAACATTGGCGACATGCTGTTCCAGATTAGCAATCCCTTTCGATAAGGCCTGCTGATTCGGCCCCGTGAGACTTGCAGGCAGTGCACTGCCTGCCTTGGCGACGCCGCCCCCTCCATGAAGTTTCAGCGCCCGTAAGGTCGCCACAACAACCGCCACAGTCGGAGTGAATCCTGATGCACGGCACTTGATGTTGAAAAACTTCTCCGCTCCAAGATCGCTACCGAAACCTGCCTCGGTCACGACGAAATCAGCGCATCGAAGTGCAATGGCATCGGAAATGATCGAGCAGTTCCCATGGGCGATATTGCCAAAAGGCCCCGTATGCACGAATGCAGGGGTCCCTTCTAGAGTTTGAACCAAATTTGGTTTGAGGGCGTCCTTCAGAAGAACCGCCATCGATCCGACGCACCCAAGCGCTTCAGCCCTGACCGGTGCCCCTGACGTTGTGAACCCGACCACTATTCGGCCTAGCCGCTCGCGAAGATCTTTGTGATCCTTCGCCAGTGCCACCACCGCCATGACCTCTGAAGCTTCGGTGATGACGAATTGGCCCCGCCGTCTGCCGGTTTCTTCCCCCAACAACACGTCCCGAAGAGCGCGATCATTGACGCACAGTGTCCGAGGCCATGTGATTCCTGTTGGATCGATCGAGAGAGGGTTGCCATGAAATAAATGATTGTCGAGAAAAGCAGAAAGGAGATTGTGACCGGCAGCCACCGCATGGGCATCTCCCGTCAGATGAAGGTTGATATCCTCCATCGGTACCACCTGAGCATGCCCCCCCCCGGTACCGCCGCCCTTCATGCCAAATACCGGCCCGAGAGATGGCTGCCTGAGGGTAAGCGCTGCCCGACACCCGAGCCGAGTGAGCCCCATAGCTAGGCCGATCGATGTCGTCGTCTTTCCCTCTCCTAAAGGTGTTGGGTTAATCGCTGTGACGAGTACATATCGTCCTTGGGGCACGGCATCAAGCCGATCCACGATTTGCGGCGATATCTTTGCCTTGTCCCGTCCATAGAGAGTCAGTTCTTCCGCGCGGATCCCAAGCTGAGAACCGATTTCTAAAATGGAGCGTGGAGTAACGGATTGAGCAATGTCGAGGTCGGTCAAGAGGGTCTCATCGTTATCTAGATTGCACGGGGCCGCAGCATCGCAGAGGCTCTAATCAAAAAGCGGATCGGGCGTCGGACAGTTGGATTTCGAGAAGCAGCAGAAACAGGTTGCGCTGCCTTCAATAGTGTCGAAACGATCTATTATTCCAGAATGTACTTAGTCGGATCAAGCGCCTGGCCGTTCAACTTCACCATGTAGTGCAGGTGGGGACCGGTAGATAGGCCCGAGCTCCCGACAAGCGCAATGACATCACCACGCTCGACCCTTTGGCCTTCCTTCACTAAGGCCTTCGCCAGGTGTCCGTAGAGAGTTTCAACCCCAAATCCATGATCGACGCGGACCATGTTGCCGAGCTTAGGATCGTATCCGACGGACGTAATCCGCCCTTGGGCAGGAGCACGGACCGGGGTGTTCGGCGCGGCGCCGATATCTAACCCATCATGCCAGGCCGGCTTCTCCGTAAAGGGAGAAATTCGAGGACCAAACCCAGATGTCACCCATCCTTTGACCGGCCAAATCGAGGGCGTCGAGGCCCAACGAGACGAGCGCTGCTCGGCCGCCTGTGATAACTCGTCAAGAATGCGTTCCTGCACCGTGGCTTGTTTTGAAAGCCTTTCCAACCCCTCTTTCACTGATGCAATCGCCAGGAGAGTATCTCGAGAGGACTCTAATCCAACGGCAGACGAGTGTTCGTGATTGCCGTCTGACGCTTGTTTGGAACTATCAGAGGCGAGACCCCGTTCGTCGCCACCAGATATCGCGCCTCCCTCTTCAAGAATCGGTACTTCTTCTCCGCCTCTGCCGTTTGCCATATCTCCTGTCTTGGGTACTTCTATGCCTAGCATGACTCGAAGCCTTTGATTCACCTCATTCATCGCCCCAAGACGTTTCTTCAGCTCATCAATGGCTGTGGAGAAGGCGGCGGTCTGCTCTCGTGCACTCATAGCTTCCGTGCGGAAAGCCGCCAACTCCCAAACCTCTCCCGTTCTGATGACATAGTGAGAAACGACAAGAAGATCGGCGAGAACCACCAATCCCACACAGACCAACAATCGGCGGAGTAGCTTCTTTGAAAAGCTGAAGCGGATAGGCTTTGCCGTAGATCCTCTGAAAACCACAACGGTATAGGCATCGCCGTCTTGAAGATTTGTCTGGTTCATAACCTTCGTCTCCCGTGCCAGCTTGTACCTGAAAAGCCTATCAAAAACTTACCCTGCAAGTTACCGATCTAACCCGCTCTTGGTCAACTCAAATATAGCGCTTGGACGAGACAGTTTCAGCTACATTATCTAGGAGGTTTCTCGATGAATCCACTCAAGATATGGTGGAAAACCTTGACCAACAGGAATTGCTATTATTTCCGGCACCTTGTAGGAATGGACCTTCCGTATTGCTTCTTCAAGGGAATTGAATTTATCAGAGGTTGTTTTGATTAGCAGTAACGACTCCTGATCGTTCATCAACTTTCCTTCCCACCAATACGTTGAACGCACGGTGGGAACCGTAGAAGCGCAAGCAGCCAGGCGCGACTGTACCACCTGATTGGCAATCTTCACCGCTTCCTCTTGGCTTGCCGTTGTAACCATGACAACCACCACATGGACCGGTTCAGCTCCCATAAGATAGCCAGGATACCCAAGCGCCTCTCTACAATCAACCTGATCATTGGCAATAATGAGGCAGGCTCTTTGAGTTCATGTTGAGCAACATCCGTGCCTTTCCAATAAAGACTCATAATTGACATTGCATTTATTTACAATAACTTACGATTCATCATGATTGAGGACGGGACTCTTCGATGAGAGAGCATAGGACAAGCGTGGAAGTCAGGCAATTTTTGGGACATGGACGTTCAAAAACCGACTCTCCCTGAGTTTTTCACAGGCTGTCTCATGAAGGTGATCAATACAGACTCTACGTCTTCCCTATCTTTGCTAACTCCGAGAAGTAATGAGCGAATGTCTTCATCCCCCCTGAAGCCTGACCCCAGTCGTAATATTCGTTGGGAGCGTGATATCCATGCTCAGGTAAGCTCAAACCTATGAAAAGGATGGGCACCTTCCAAGTTTTCTGCATGGTAACCACGGCACCGATTGATCCTCCTTCTCGCACAAATGCCGGATCCTTACCAAACCCCGCCTTTACGGCGCGTTTCACGCAATCCACGTATGATCCAGCAACGCTGCCCTTAAATGGATGGAGCATGCCCTCTTTCTCCACCTTCACATCCGGATTCACCTTCGTCACATGCTTCTTCAGCAGGGTAAACACTCTTTCCGGCACCTGGCCTGGGACAAGACGCATACTGACCTTGAGCTCCGCATGACCAGGCACAACCGTTTTAACTCCCGGTCCGTGGTATCCTCCGCTGAGGCCATGAATTTCAAAGGTCGGAGATGCCCAGATCCGTCGCATGACCTCCGCCGGATCCTGTACACGAAGTGATCGAAACCCGTAGGCTTCCTTAAAACGTCTTACTTCAAAGCCGGATTGAAGGAAACCCTTGATCTCATTGTCGGTAGGCTTGACCACATCGTCATAAAAACCAGGGATCTTTACCTTGCCGGTCCTGGCATCGACACAAGTATTCGCCACCTCCATCAATTCGGCCAGCGGGTTACGAGCGGCTCCTCCGGTCACGCCCGAATGAGCGTCTTTCTCTCCCGTGCGCAGAATCAGCCGCGCGCCGAGCAGACCGCGCAAGCCGTAGGGCACTGCAGGCCGGCCCTTGGCAATCCAGATCGTATCCGACACAACCACGGAATCCGGTCGTGGAATCGCATTGTGGTTTCTCAGCCCTGCGGCAAAGTGGGGGCTCCCGATTTCCTCTTCCAGTTCCCACAAGAACCGGATATTGATCGGCCAACCTTGCTCGATCGCATATCGAGCGCCGAACATCGCCGTGAGGGCCGGCCCCTTGTCATCGGTCGCTCCTCGCCCTCGATACATCCCCTGTTCATTCTTAAAGGCAAACGGCGCCTGCCTCCATTCCGGCTCCTGCGCCGGCTGCACGTCCAAATGATTGTAGATCGTGACGGTTGGATACTCAGGCCCTGTTACCCATCCGCCGGAAACGATGGGATACCCGCCGGTCTCTACCACTTGAACCTTGGCATTCATCCCGACCAAATACTGGCTCGCAAGGTCAGCCATGCGCCGCATATCGCCCGCACGTGATGAATCCATACTGATCGACGGTATCTCCACCATCTGCCCCAAGAAATCCTCAAACTTTGACCGTGATTCCTTGACAAAGTTCCTCAGTCGCCGCTCATTGACCATATGCGCGATCCTCCTTGACGAAAAGCCGTGGGATTATAGGCGATCATGCCTTGCAAGCGAAAGCGGCTCCGAGCTTCAAATTCAGAATGATGATAAGATGCCTTTCATCCCCATGACCACTTCGGCGCGAATCGTCGCTCCTCTCATCGTCCTGCTGCTCACACTTCCAGGAGCCGACCCACCGGTTCCGGCATGGGCGGAGGAACCGACCAGCATTCAAGCGATACTCGAAGAACCGCGGGACTATCACCTTCGGCATGTCACCTTGCGAGGTACCGCACGGGATGTGCAACCCCTGGAGCCCTACACGATTGTGAACGGAGACAATTGTTATGGAGCGTATTTGTTTCGTCTTGAGGACGATGAGGCGACGATCCCGGTGGCGGTGTTAGGTATTTGTGGCAGGCCAGTTGTCCGCGATCCGGAAGTCCAGGATGGAGATCGAGTCGAAGTCAGCGCCACGATTCAGGCACCGAGTCACGGAGGACACTATCTCAGTTTCAAAGGGTTGAAAGCGGTGACCGAACAAGAACGTGTGGTACAAGCGGTCGCCGATCGCATTCTTCCGATTGTGGAATGAACCCCCATCCAGATACAGCGAATCGGGAATCGCCGCGGTGAAGGTGGGGACATGGAGATGTTGCCAAGTATCGCAATAGTGCTATCCACCTTCCCTCCGGCGAAAGGCGTGGGAAACCTCCGATGCGAGAGTCCAAGACCGTCTGGTTGCTGATATTCCTGTTGGTAGCCGGCTGTGCGAGCAGCCAGGGGGTCGATCGGGCTGCCCTGAACGAAGTCCTTCATATCGATCCTACCCCGACCCCTGAGAGTCAGCCCCTCGCGAACCAGGACGTTCACCGTTCAACAGCCCTTCGGCTCGGGGTCTTTTTTGTGAATCACGATTTTCCACACAGGCAGTCCGTCCGAAAGGTGGAATGGCTGACCAGGCAGAGAGACCAACTTCTCCGCGAACTGGCACCACTACAAGATACGCATGTCCTCCAGGACACATTCGTGCTGATGGATGCTACCCTCCAAGGGCAAGATATCCGCGGGATCCGCCAGGCTGGGGCTCGATATGGAGCCGACCTGATCTTAGTCGTCGATGGAGCTGCTGCCGTCGATCGGTACAACAACCGCTTGGCCTGGTTGTATCCGACCTTACTCGGCGCCTATCTGGCTCCCGGCACGGAATGCGACACGCTCGTCATGGTCACCGGCGGCCTATGGGCTGTGCGCTCGGAATGGCATGCGCCGATGCAGACAGTGGAAGGAACTTCAAAGCTGGTCGGGTCGGCGGTTATGCTCGAGGATAGCGCGGCTCTCACAGAGGCCAAGCAGCGAGCGATCCAAACACTCGGCAAGCGCATCGTCGACCAGCTCCCGCGCTGGATACAGGAGCTCCCCCCGGCTGCCGTCCACTCACGGTGAGTCGAGGCTGACAAGAACTCCCAGCAAAAGCAGATGCTGCTCGCGCGCAAGGCTGACGACGTCGGGACGGATCCCCCCGCCCTTGAAGAACCCACCTCCCACCCCGGCGGAGTCATCGTAACGATGTTCGACTCGCACCACCGTGTTGACCCATTGGTACGGGAGCTTGTACTCGACCGTGGACGTGATGGCCTTCACGAATTGCTCTGAGCCTGTCCACCGACCATTGCGATCCCAGTAAAACTCGGGTCGCAACGCCACGGACCAGGGTCCGTTGATCTGCCACCTGACGACCATGTTGCCTCCCATGACAAAGGTTCGTGGACGACCGGGCCGACCGGAGATGCTCTCGGTTCCGATATCGAATGAGACCGCGACCGTCACATCATCCCCTCGCCATTCCAGAATGTGATTCCCATACACACGCCAGAACTCCAGAGAAGTATCCGTTTGATTTGGTCCAGCGAAGAACGTTTGACTCCACGTGACCCGTGGCATGGCTTTCCAAATCCATCTTCCCCCGTAGCTCGGCAGATCATTCGGGTGCGCCAGATGAGAGTAGCTATTCACGACGAAGGCAGTGACGGTGAGATTGTCCTGGAGAGGATACTGCGCATTCACGCCGAACATCATATAGGGCGTGTTGTCCGCGATCCACGATCTCGTATAATTGGCGTTGTCTTTTGCATAGAGCGACTCGTACCCCATCAGACTGTTGAACAGGCCGGCGGTGACCGTCAACCCGTTGCCGACCGGAGCCAGATACGACACGTTCGCGCGATGAACGTGCCTCAGCACATCCGATCCGTCGACCCGCCTCTCTCCCTGCAAAAATGCGAACTCTTCCGAATCCCGGCCTCCTTGAAAGCCAAGTTCCATGCCCCAGCGCGAGGACTCACTCGCATCCTTTCGCACATATCCCAAACCCATGTTGGGCGAAAGCTCGTTATGCTCGAATGCAGTGGTGCGACCGCGCCACAGGTGGTTATCGGGGAAATTGAAATTGCCGATGTAACTGACGTCCACGTAAGCCCCATAGTGCCAGCCGGTCGTGGCCGCCTCCTTGGGATTGGTTGCGCCCGGCACGAGTGTCGTGGTCTCTTTCGATACCTGATTCGAATCTTCAGCCACACAGACAGGCACCGCCGTGAAAAGCCCCCATGCAATTACTAGAAGGCTGATGCGCTTGTGGATCATGACGGGATTGGCGTCGCCTGCTTGCCTTATGGGGATTTTCAACATGTAAGACTCCGATGTCGGCTCGCAAACTATACTTCGCCGGGCATCAAAACGGGATAAAAACCGGCAAAGCGAAGATCAGGAAAGTGTAAGGAGAGGCTAGGGGGGTTATTCTGTCCGGAGTCGATATCCAACACCCAATTCAGTGACCAGATAGCGCGGATGCGCCGGATTGCCTTCCAGTTTGTTTCTCAACTGACGCATGTAGACCCGTAGATAATGACCTTCCTCCACATGCAGCGGACCCCACACTTCCTTCAACAGTTGGCGGTGGGTCAGCACTTTGCCGGCAGACCGGATCAACGTGGTGAGGAGTTTGTATTCGATCGGTGTCAGATGAACTTCCTTCTCTGAGACAAACACCTGCCGCCGCCCGAGATCGACCTTCAGATCGCCGAGCACGAACACCGATCCTCCGCCGTCACCGGTTTTGGCTGCATGACGAAGCGCCGCTCGCATCCGTGCGAGGAGTTCGTTGACCCCGAAGGGCTTCGTCACATAGTCGTCGGCGCCGAGGTCGAGGGCCGCCACTTTCGCCTGTTCCTGGTCACGCGCGGACAGCACGATGATGGGGCCAGCGGTCCATTCCCGCACCTGCCGAATGACTTCGGCGCCGTCGAGATCCGGAAGGCCGAGATCCAGCAGGATGAGGTCGGGATTCCACGCTTTGGCCTGAGCGAGACCATCGTGTCCTGTCGCAGCCTCATGAAACCGAAATCCGTGAGCGGGCAACGTCGTCCTGAGGAAACGCCGGATTTCCGGCTCGTCTTCGATTAAGAGTATCGTGGCTTCCTGTGACATAGGGCGCTACGCACCAGCTCTCCGATTGAAAAGGATCGGCCTCGTCGAGCCTCCGCCTACTCCGTCTCCACAGACGGTTGCCGGTCCGGCAACGGAATCGAGAAATGAAAGAGGGCGCCGCCTCCGGAGCGATTCCCGGCCCACATACGGCCGCCATGCGCTTCCACGATGCCGCGACAAATCGTCAGCCCGAGTCCAACCCCACCATCTCGCGCAAGCCTGCCGCGATAAAATTTATCGAAGATGCGGTCCTCCTCCCCGGAGAGGATGCCTGGCCCTCGATCGGCCACTTCGACCACGACTTCGCGATCGCTCGCCGATGCAGACACATCAATCCTACTTCCCGAGGGCGTATACTTGACGGCATTTTCCACAAGATTGATCACCACCTGTTCCAGCAGCACTCCATCGACCAACACCAGCGGCAGATCGGCCGGAAACGCCGTGTGAACGGTGCGCTCGCGCAACCGCCCCTCCAATCTCGCCAGAGCCGCTCCCGCGACTTCATCCACGGAATGCCATTCTTTGTTGAGCTTCACGGCTCCCGCTTCGAGTCGCATCATATCGAGAAGGTTCTTCAGCAAACGGTCAAGGCGATCAGCCTCTCGATGGATGGATTGCGCGAGCTCGCGCCGCGCAACGGCGTCAAGTTCCCCTCGTTCCACCGCCAAGCCACTGGCGGCCCCGATGATGGTGGCGAGGGGGGTCCGCAGGTCGTGGGACACGGAGCTGAGGATGGCGTTCCGCATGCGCTCCGTTTCCGCCTGCACATGCGCCTGCTGAGCTTCGTCGGACAACCGAGTCCGTTCGATCGCCAAGGCCACTTGATTCACCAGCGATTCCAGCAAATGCAACCGTTCGGGGTCCATGAGGAGAGCGGCGTCTTTCGGCCGCACCGCCACGACACCGATGGCGCCGGATGAAGCCGTCAAGGGCAAATAGAGCGAGCCGGCTCCCGGAAGCGTATCGGTCCCGAGTCCGGCTCGCTCGCTGTGGTCGTAGACCCATTGAGCCACACCCGACTCTTTTGGGTCCAATTCAAAGAACAGAAGTTCCCCGCGTTGCAACTGCACCCGCTTCTCAGCATCCGCCAGGAATACGGCGACTTGCGCGTCAAACGCGTCCCGAAGATGCTTGGCCGCGATCTGAGCCAGCATGCTTGTGCCCCGATAGGTGGCGAGATCCCGGCTCATGGCATAGAGCACGCCCGTGCGTCTTTCTCGGTAGCGGGCGAGCTCGACTTGCCGCTGAAGACGCACGGCCAGATTGCTGATGACCAGGGCCACCGCCAGCATCACGCCGAAGGTCAACAGGTATTGAATGTCGGAGACGGCAAAGGAGAAATAAGGCGGGACGAAAAAGAAATCGAACGTCGCCACGCTCAGAACGGAGGCCAGGACCGACGGCCCTCGCCCACAGCCGATCGCGACGGCGACGACGGCGATCAGGTACATCATGATCAAATTCGCCGACGCGAAGTAAGGAAACATCAGCCAGTCAACCGCCGTCCCGGCCAACACCCCCGCCAGGGCGTAGGCATATCCCGCCACATCGCCGGCACTTCGGAAAGCACGGCGCGCGAGAGGTTGTCCCTCAGCGGCCGCTCCCGTGATGACATAGATATCGATCTCTCCACTTTGATGGACGAGGTCCGACACCACCGACCCGAACAGCCATTCCTTCCAGCGGGATCTGATCGGTTTTCCGACGATGATCTTGGTGGCGTTCCGGCTCCGCGCGTAAGTCAAGAGCTCCTGAGCCACGTTCTCTCCCGTCAACGTGATCGTTTCGGCGCCGAGCTGCTCCGCCAGCCGCAGGCTCTGCACCAGCCGGTCTCGTTCGGACTGAGGGAGTCGGAGATGTCGGGGAATCTGGACGTACACCGCGATCCATTTGGCGTGTAGGTCCGCCGCCATCTGACGCGCGGCCCTGATCAGGCGAGGCCCGCGGGGCTTCATGTTGACGCACACCATGATGGTTTCCGCCGCCGGCCAGGTCCGCACGACCGCATGGTCGCGCCGGTAGACCTCCATTTGCTGATCGACCCGTTCGGCCGTCCGGCGCAAAGCGAGTTCACGAAGCGCGATCAGATTACCCTTTGCGAAGAAATTTCGAATCGCATGCTGGATCTGCTCCGGGACATACACCTTCCCGTCCTTGAGTCGCTGAAGCAAATCGTCGGGCGGAAGGTCGATCAACTCCACATCATCCGCCCGTTCGAGCACGGAATCCGGCACGGTCTCGCGCACCCGCACGCCGGTAATCTGCGCCACCACATCGTTCAGGCTTTCCAGATGCTGCACGTTCACGGTGGTGTAGACCGTGATGCCGGCCTTGAGTAATTCCTGCACATCCTGCCACCGTTTGGCATGACGCAGACCCGGCGCGTTGCTGTGCGCGAGTTCGTCGATGAGGATGACAGTAGGATGGCGCACGAGCGCCGCATCGAGATCAAATTCCCGGAGTGTGGCGCCGTGATACTCGACTGCGCGAAGCGGTAGGACTTCCAGTCCCTTCACCAGCGCCTCGGTCTCCGCCCGACCATGCGTCTCCACGACGCCGACGGCGACGTCCACGCCGTCTCGCCGTTGCTCATGCGCCGCTCCCAGCATGGCATAGGTTTTCCCCACGCCCGGGTTGGCGCCGAAGAAGACTTTGAGCTTGCCCTGCAACCGCCGGTTCTCTTCATCCTGCGCGCGCTTGAGCAGCGCATCGGGATCTGGTCGCTGTGAGTTCATGGCGGGTCCTCAGCTCAGGGCCGCACCGGGCTCGAGCAATGGTGACGGCTGAAGGCATCGCCAATATGGTCCGCCGATCCTTCGACGGGACCGGCAGGCGCCCCCGACTTTTACGCCGTATGATACGCTGACAGGGTCTTCTTACCACATCTTGCTGCGCTGAGGATTGTGTTGTGTCCGACAGCAAAGAGAGGAGCCGCTATGGAAAACATGGACATCGGGAGATTGATCACAGCGAGACCGCCCGGCATCGGACCGATGCAGCTCGTCCTGTGGATCGTCATGATGGTTCGGCATCCCGGATTCGATGATTGCGTCTCGACCTGAGTGAGCCCCATTCTGACGAACTCAACCGTTGGGCGGACGGTGCACCCTATCGCCTGGTGGCAACCATTTCCCCAGCAGCCAGATTAAGAAGGCCATCGCCCAAAGGGTAACCATAAAGAGGATAAGTATGACCACGCAACGCTCCTTCCGCGCGTCGGAAAGTTCAACGGAGAATCGGTTCAGCGATGCAGCGCATCGAGCGCAAGGTTCAGCCGCAACACATTGACTCTCCGTTCACCCAGCAATCCGAATTGGCGTTCTTCTGTGTGCCGGGAAACCAGCTCTTGCACGAGGGTCTCATCCAGACCTCGCGCGCGGGCCACTCGCTTCACTTGGTACAGAGCGGCAGCCGGGCTGATGTGAAGGTCCAGCCCGCTTCCGGAGGCCGTCACCAGGTCGACGGGCATGGGCAAATCGTTGCTCGGATCGGCCCCTCGTAAGGCGGCGACTCTCGTTTTGACCATTTCGATCAACGTCTGGTTGGTCGGTCCGAGGTTCGACCCACCCGATGCAGCGGCGTTGTAGGGAAACGGCGAAGTCGCCGACGGACGGCTCCAGAAATACTCCGGTTTGTCAAAATATTGTCCGATCAACGCGGACCCGATCACCTTGCCTTCGCGCGCGATCAAGCTGCCGTTCGCCTGCTCCGGAAACAACGTGTGCGCGATCCCTGTGACCGCCAGCGGATAGAGCAGGCCCGTCAAGACAGTCAGGAGGAGGAGCATGGTCAGGGCGGGTCTCATTTGGTCCTTCATATCTCCCTCTTCGCGTCCTACTCGTTACTCGATCACACAAGATGCAAGGCCACCAGAACCAGATCGATCAGCTTGATGCCCACGAACGGCACGACGATGCCCCCCAATCCATAGATCAAGAGATGCCGCCGCAGCAGCAGCCCCGCTCCGATCGGCCGATAGGTGATGCCTCTCAAGGCGAGCGGAATGAGTGCGACGATAATGAGTGCGTTGAAGATGACCGCCGAAAGGACCGCGCTCTGCGGAGTCGCCAAACGCATCACGTTCAATGTATCGAGCGCCGGATACGTCGTGGCGAAGGCAGCGGGAATGATGGCGAAGTACTTGGCCACATCGTTGGCGATACTGAACGTGGTCAAGGCGCCGCGAGTCATGAGCAATTGTTTGCCGATTTCCACGATTTCAATGAGCTTGGTCGGGTTGGAATCCAGATCGACCAAATTGCCGGCCTCCTTGGCTGCTTGGGTTCCCGTATTCATGGCGACCGCCACATCGGCCTGCGCCAGGGCCGGCGCGTCATTGGTTCCGTCCCCGGTCATGGCCACGAGACGTCCGTCCGCTTGCAGATCGCGGATCAACTTCAGCTTGGCCTCCGGTGTGGCCTGCGCCAGAAAATCATCCACCCCGGCCTCCGCCGCCACGGCCGCCGCTGTTTGCGGGTTGTCGCCCGTGATCATGACCGTTTTGATGCCCATCCGGCGGAGCTCAACAAATCGTTCCTTGATCCCGCCCTTCACGATGTCTTGTAGCGCGATCACCCCGAGCACCTTGGCTTTCTCCGCCACCACGAGCGGCGTTCCGCCTTGTTTGGCGATCGTTTCGACATTCAGTCGGACAAGCTGAGAAAAACGTCCTCCCTGCTCTGTCACAGAGGCCTCGATAGCGTCCGCCGATCCCTTGCGGATCTGTCGCCCATCAAGGTTGACCCCGCTCATCCGCATCTGGGCCGTGAAGGGAATGAATGTGGCGCCCATCTCATGGAGGTCTCGCGCGCGCAATCCATACTTCTCCTTGGCCAGGATGACGATGCTGCGGCCCTCCGGCGTTTCGTCCGCCAACGACGAGAGTTGGGCCGCGTCGGCCAACGTCCGGATGTCGACTCCTTCCGCCGGCAGGAAGGCGGTTGCCTGACGGTTGCCCAGCGTGATGGTGCCGGTCTTATCCAGCAGGAGGACGTCCACGTCCCCCGCCGCTTCAACGGCCTTTCCCGACATCGCGATGACATTGGCTTGCACCATGCGATCCATGCCGGCAATGCCGATGGCCGAGAGAAGAGCCCCAATGGTCGTTGGAATCAGGCAGACCACAAGCGCCGTCAACACCGTGACAGTGACCGGCGTCCCCTGCCCCATGGTCTGCACGCTGTACAGCGAGAACGGCAACAATGTCACCGTGGCCAATAAAAAGATGCTGGTCATCGCCGCGAGCAGAATGGTGAGGGCGATTTCATTCGGTGTTTTCTGGCGCTTGGCTCCTTCCACCATGGCGATCATCCGATCCAGGAAGCTTTCTCCCTGACCGGCTGTGACGCGAACGATGAGCCAGTCGGACAGGAGCTTCGTGCCTCCGGTCACGGCGCTGCGATCGCCGCCGCTTTCCCGAATGACGGGCGCGCTCTCGCCGGTGATGGCGCTCTCATTCACCGACGCCACCCCCTCCACGACCTCGCCGTCGGCCGGAATGAAATCACCTGGCTCCACGAGGACCACATCTCCTTTCGTGAGCTGATTTGCTGAGACCAGGCTGAACGTATCGCGTCGCTGGAACCGGCGGTTCCACGCACCATCGTGCTGACTCCCAGGATCGACCTTGCCAAGCTTCTTGGCCGTGAGTTCCCGCCGCGCCCGCCGAAGCGAATCAGCCTGCGCTTTGCCCCGGCCTTCCGCCATGGCTTCCGCAAAGTTTGCGAACAGCAGGGTGAACCAAAGCCAAAGCGCGATGGCACAAATGAACCAAGTCGGCGCTTCTCCTGTTCCGGCCAGCGCCTGCAGAAGCAAAAGGGTCGTCAAGACGCTTCCAGCCCACACCACGAACATGACCGGATTCTTGACCTGATGACAAGGGTCTAGCTTGACGACGGCGGCGCGCCACGCAAGACTCATCACGCCGGCGTCGAAGAGAGATGGGGCCTTGTGTGATGTTGTCGGCATGCTTATCGATGTGGCTCCCTACTGCCCCCTCGTCATCAGCTCTTCGACGACGGGCCCCAAGGCTAGAGCGGGAAGAAATGTCAGCGCCCCGACCATCACGACCACGCCGATCAAGAGCACCACGAACAGCGGCGTGTGGGTCGGCAAGGTTCCGGGTCCGGCCGGCGCCGCTTTCTTGCGAGCCAGAGCGCCTGCGAGCGCCAGAGTCGGGATGGCCGGCCAGAACCTCGACATCAACATCGCAAGGCCGCCCGTCAGATTATAAAAAGGTGTATTGACGTTGAGCCCCGCGAACGCGCTGCCGTTGTTGTTGCCCTGGGACGTATAGGCGTAGAGGACTTCGCTGAACCCGTGGGGACCCGGATTCAAGATAGACGATCGGCCTGTCTCGGTGCTGATCGCAAGGGCGGTAAAACCCAAGACGACGATGGGCATGATGAGAATGAGCAGCGCAGCCATCTTCATCTCATAGGGCTCGATCTTCTTGCCCAGATACTCCGGTGTCCGACCGACCATGAGCCCGGCGACAAACACGGCAATGATGGCAAAGACGATCATGCCGTACAGTCCAGAGCCGACTCCGCCGAAGACCACTTCGCCGAACTGCATGAGGAACAGCGGCATGAGTCCGCCCAGTGGGGTATAGGAATCGTGCATCGAGTTCACCGAGCCATTGGAAGCGGCGGTCGTCACGGCGGACCACAGGACCGAAGCCGTGATGCCGAATCGCGTCTCCTTCCCTTCCATGTTGCCTCCCGCTTGACCGGCTTGAGGCTGCTGATCCACGCCGATACCGGTCAGCAATGGATTGCCGCTTTGTTCGGCCCACAGCCCGAAGGGAATAACACAGAGCAGCAGAATGGTCATGACGGCAAGAATGACCCTGCCTTGCCTGGTGTCTCCCACCATTCGACCAAACGTGTGGCAAAGCGCGGCAGGAATGAGGAGGATGGCCAAGGCCTCAAGGAAATTGGACAGCGGCGTCGGGTTCTCGAATGGATGGGCGGAATTCACGTTGAAGAATCCGCCGCCGTTCGTGCCGAGTTGCTTGATGGCGATCTGAGAGGCAGCCGGCCCCACTGCAATGACTTGCTCGATTGCCGTGGCCGGTTCGGTTTTTGGCTTTCCCTGTGCATCGAGCACGGCCTGGCCGTTCGCATCGGTCACGGGCTTGTCGTAACCGAAAGGCTGGAACAGCGTCGCCGTTTGGTATGAATTGAAGGTTTGGACGACACCCTGAGACACCAAGGACACGGATAACAGCAGAGCCAGAGGCAGAAGAATGTAGAGCGTGCCGCGGACCAGATCGCTCCAGAAATTTCCCAGCGTCGTCGATGTGCTCCGGCTCAAGCCCCGGATCAATGCCACGAGCACCGCCATTCCCGTCGCGGCGGAAACGAAGTTCTGCACGGTCAGGCCAAGCATCTGGGTCAGGTAACTCAGGGTGGTTTCCCCGCCATACGCCTGCCAGTTGGTATTGGTCACGAAGCTCGCGGCCATGTTGAAGGCCAGGTCCGGTGCAACGCCGCCTAGATCGGCCGGGTTGAGGGGCAAAAGATTCTGAAGCCGCTGCAAGCCATAGAGCAACAAAAGCCCGGCTGCATTGAAGAGCAACATCGCCATCCCGTAACGTTTCCAGTCCATCTCGTCGGTTGGTCGAATGCCGGAAAGTCCATACATGGCCCGTTCCATGGGACCCAGAAGAAGGTCCAGGCCAAAGGGCTTGCCTTCATAGACTCTCGCCATGTACCAGCCGAGCGGCGTCGCGAGCGCCAGCAGCACGACGAAGAACACGAGCACTTGGAGGAGGGCTTGCATCGTCATCAAAACCACTCGGCCTTCAGCAATGCGACCATGAGATAGATCAGCAGGCCAGCCGACACCATTCCGCCGAACACATACATCGCGTTCATCCGCATCCTCTTAGAGGCGATCCAACCCAAACATCAGCCAGCCGGAGAGAAAGAAAAACCCGAGTACCAGCGCTACAGCGACGATGTCCATGGCGGTTCCTTCCCTTACCCTTGCAAACCACCCTACAAAATCCTCCGTAAAAATGGTGTCAAAATAGACGGCTGCCTCATCAAGAAGGAGTGAAAACCGGCTCCGAAAGAGAAAAGTTATGGAAGCAGTGGCGTGTGGTAGCTAAGCAGTCCGGCGGCGATAGTGGCGCAACAAGAGGGCGCCTCCCCAAAGGAAGGACACAAGCATGAGGAGAATCCCGACGTTGTAGGTGAGGTGAGCCAACCGATGATCCCATTCCAATAAGCCGAGCATCGTCAGAATGTTGTTCCAATCGTGTCCGTCGGTTTCTTTCCCGGTCACGCCGCCGATCAGCATGAGGTCCAGCGCTCGCGCATCGTTGATGTAGGGAGCGATATCCATCAGGCTCTCCGCTGTCCACCACAAAGCCACGGAAGCTCCGAAGGGATCACGAGTCTTTACAAGGAATGTGCCGAGACAGATGATCGGCATGAGAACCTGACCGAGCGTTCCACCCAGAACCGTCATGAAGCGACCGAACGGGATGAAGATCACATGCCCGGCTTCATGAAAAGGAAGGTTGATGAGGTGAAGGAAAGACTCGCCGGTGTAATTTGTTTCCAGTGGCGTCACGATGAACGTCCAGCCCCACCAGACCATGGCCACAAACAGGGCTGCTCGGCCGTAAAACGTCATCGAATCGGTCGTCATATCCGACTCGATCAGCCAATGCTTCGCCGTTAGCAGCCACGGAGATCTCGCAATTGACGAGGACGGTGAGGGAAGACGTGCTTTCGGAAAATCCAGCCGATACTTGGCGAAGATGATCCCACATCGGGCACACTCCGGCGTCTCATCAAGCCGTTCGGCATAACATTTAGGACAACGTGTGGTGGATGCTCCGACGCCCAGCATCTCCACACTGTAGAGCCGCACCTGGAGTCCGACAAGAAAATCATCAGAACAGTGCAGCAGTTAGACACTCAACCCCAACAAGTCGATCCGCAGAGAAGCAGCAGATCTCTTCAGCTTGAAAGAGCAGACGTGCTAAGATGCCCTCTTATGTGAGTGAAGGTTTATACCGACAGTTCTGAGGGTTGGTCCTTATCGGTTCTTCTTTTATGAGGGCGATCGTGATGACCCATCACATATCCACATTGAACGAGAAGATAAGGTGGCAAGGTTTTGGCTTGATCCGATTCGGTTGCAAGAAAGCGGAGGATTTTCACGTCCGGAAATCGTTCGGGTTCATACACGCGTGACCGAGCAAAAGAAATGAATACTTCGGCAGTTGACATTTCATTGCCGGTAGCCGAAACAGTGATACTGACAGAAGACACGCTCACCATAGAGCTGAGCGATGGGCGGAGCTTGTCCGTGCCATTTGCTTGGTTTCCCCGCCTGGTTCATGCCACACCCGTAGGACGAAAAAACTGGCGATTGATCTGCAGAGGGCACGGGATTCACTGGGACAAGCTCGACGAGGAAATCAGTATCGAAGGCCTTCTTGCAGGCAGACCGTCCGGTGAAAGCCAAGCGTCGTTTAAGAAATGGCTCTTAGCTCGCGGGTCCAGTAGGACGCGAAGCTCTGTTCGACGTACTGGGAATCATCGTCATTAGCGATTCATCAAGCCTTCCCTCGCCAGCTGGATTCGTTCATCTTGCAGGCAACTGTACAGTTCTTTTGAACCGGTAGAACATCCTTGTGTGGTCTTGCAAGCCAATGCTCCTGACGCCGCGACCGACAACGGATTGCCGACAGCACTTTTCAGATCACCATCTGGATCATCACAACTCTCTCGTCACCGTTTCAAAACCACACTCCGCTCGCACTTCCGTTAGAAAACCAGCCTGTCCCTATTTTCCTCTCCGCAGCGCACACACTCCACAGTCTCTTCCAGCCACTGAGCCCGACATTTTGGACAATGAGTTATAGATGCACCCGGCGGTAAGCATCTCTACACTGTAGGACCGCGTCCGGAATCGGACAAGAAAATCAGAAGACTGTTGCGAGGGAGAAGGGAAGTGGCAACCAATCACATCTGGCTCATGCTGCCCTTCCCCCGATTTCACAGACACCTCCCTAAGTGGGAGAATGAGGAAATCGGAGGACAGTATGAGCTCGAAGACACGACGGTCGTATACGGAGGCGTTCAAAGAAGAAGCGGTGCGCTTAGTCCGGGAGTCAGGACATCCCGTTGCACAGGTGGCGCGGGATCTGGGGATTGCGGACCATCTCCTCTACCGGTGGCGCGCGGAGCAACAGCAGGCTGAGGGGTGTGGACAGACCCGGCACTCTCTCCGGGCCGAACAGGCGGAACTGATCCAGCTCCGGCGGGAAAATGCTATTTTGAAGCAGGAGCGGGATTTTTTAAAACGTGCGGCGGCGTTCTTCGCGAAGGAGTCGCGATGAGATACCGCGTGATCCACGAACACGACCGTCGCTATCCGATCCGCTTAATGTGCCGTGTCCTCGCCGTCTCGGCAGCGGGCTATTACGCGTGGCGATCACGGCCTGAAAGTGCCCGGTCCATCCAGACGCGTATACTGCGCTCAGCCATTCGGGTGATCCACCAGGAGTCGCGGGAAACGTACGGCAGTCCCCGGATCTGGGACGCCTTAGTCAAACAGGGGCACCGCGTTGGCGAGCATCGCGTCGCTCGGCTCATGCGCCAAGACGGTATTCGGGCGAAGACCGTGACGAAGTGGCGCGCCACCACCCAGTCCCAGCATCAGTTCCCGGTGGCCGCGAATACTCTGGATCGGGCCTTCACGGTTGAAGCTCCTAATCGAGTGTGGGCCGGAGACCTGACCTACGTCTGGACACGGGAGGGCTGGCTCTATCTGGCGGTTCTACTCGATCTGTATTCACGCCGGGTGGTCGGCTGGGCGATGGGCCAGCGATTAACGGGTGAGTTGGCGGAGCAGGCCCTCCTGATGGCCGTGATGAACCGAATTCCCAGGGTAGGGCTCCTGCACCATTCGGACCGCGGCAGTCAGTATGCCGCGACGAGCTACCAGCACCGACTCGCTGAGTATGGCCTTATTCCCAGTATGAGCCGCAAAGGCAACTGCTGGGACAACGCGTGCGTCGAAAGTTTCTTTGGAACGCTCAAGCGGGAGCTCGTGTACCATCGGCACTATGCCACCCGAGACGAAGCCAAGAAGGAGATCTTCGAATACATCGAGGGGTTCTACAATCGGCAGCGTCGGCACTCAACCCTCGGCTATCACTCCCCAGCTGAGTATGAAGCGCGGGCAGCAGTCGCGTAACCACGTGTCCATGAAATCGAGGGAAGATCATGCCTCGGCTAATGGGATGCACAAAACATTATGTGAGGTGGCCCCATTTATGACAACTTAGGTGAGGAAGTAGCACATTTGCCGTCTGGCTTCGAAATAGAGATCGTCTGAATCTACTTCGAAGGATATCTATTCAGCCGGATGTGCACGGTTCCCGCACTTTATGCACACGAAACTTTGTCCTTCCTTTCGCTGCTCAAGGTCTCCTAGTTTCAATAGTTTTAAGGCTAGCGGAAGTTTCATTATGCCTTCTTTGCACTTAGGGTGTTTCATGTCTGTGCTCATAGAACCTCCCTTCTGCCGTCATAACATGACCCGCACACTTTATATTTGATCTGACGTTTCTCATCGCTTCCTATTTACCGTCTCTCAACTTCTCGATCTCGGGATCCAATTCCGAATAAACATGCCTTACTCCCTTCTTCGTGTTTTCTCCAAAGTGCCGGAAACCGGCTTCAACTAACATGGGCATTACTAGCCGTAGATCGCTCGACGATCCCGTACTCGTGATGTCCCCCTTCCACAGTGTGATAACTTGGCTAGTGGTCTTATAGTGTGCAAGGTCGACTACATCGACTATGAGAATCCTTGTGTATTCTCTCACGCTTCCCGAAACAGTCTGTGAGCCCACAACTCCAGATGTCGTTCCACTAAAGGTAGTCATTCCACCGCTGCCAAAACTACTTCCTGAAAAATTATTTGTTCCGTATATGGGGAGACTATACGCATAGTTTCGGACTCCGGCAGAGTTGATGCCGTACGCGATGAAGATTGCCATGTCCGCCAAGCTAAGATCAGCTCGGCGGTACCCACGTTCGCCTAATTTCATTTCAACCATGCGGGCATAGTCTTGGAATTCCAGATCACTATCTTGACCTTTGACTGGGAGAATGGCATAGGTGGCTTGTGCTGGGAGTTGTCGGTCTCTGTGTTGAAAGCCGTTGGCAACGACGTGAAATTCCGCGCACCCTGTTTGAAGGATTGCAAATACCGCTAGCAGTAATGCCCATTGCCACATATTGCCCTCCGCGAAGCGATGTCCTGGATAAGAAATATAAATAAGGCTACGTTTCAAAAGAGAAGGCGTCAACTTTCGTCAGATATACTGCTCTCCCTAAGACAAGAAAATGGCTGCAGGGTCGGATCTTGTATTGTGCGCGGCCAAGGGATCGATCAACGACTCCGATCACTGGACATGGTCAGGTGTTGGCAAAAGTCATCCGTGGCCAAGTTCCTTATGTCCTCCAATTCTCAACGCCAGCCAGTCGCCCGCCAACCGGCGATACTGCAAATGCGCTCGCACACGATCATTGATCCGAATCGAATAAACATCTGGCCCTTCCTTTGGCCATTTCTTGAAATCAGCCCCGGCTGTAATCCCCATCTTGAGTTTCTCTTTTGTACGCTCCCAAGCCTTTTGGATTGGGGGATCAAGCACCCGAAGCCTGTCCCGAAACTTGTCTGAATATTGAATGCATGTGATTTGACTGAAGAACGTCAGCCAATCGGGTGGAAGGTCGAGCTTGGCTCCGTCTTGCACGAGATGAATGGGACAGTATCGCCAATCAATCCGTGGCCACATGGGAAACTGTGAGGCCCAATCGTAGCCGAACTGCGCATCAAACAAGTAGCGAATGATTGAACCGTTTGTGGAATGCTTGCCGTATTGTTCGGCTAGCTCTGCTAGTTTTTTTTCCCAGTCTGCTGGTTGGACTCGCCATCCGTCCCGATAACCTTCCGGCTGATCCTGAGTAAAACGCCGAAGAGCAGCCTGTTTTCTTGGTACTTGTAACCCAGGCTTTCTACTGCGGAACGCCTTCAACATATAAGCGTTAGCCAATTGCTCCTCGAGAACACGGTAAGAAGGCTTGCTCGACTTATTGGCTGCCTTGGCGGGTATCCACCACGGCTCTTGATGAACTAATTCTGCCTGGGCCACCGCATAGTCCGTGGCAAAGTGAAACAGCTCGTGATTCAGGATCGCATGAAATGCGAGATGAGCCTTAGCGCTAAGCGAGACCTGTAAGTCTGCAAACACATGGTGGATCACATAAGCGATACCGGACACCTTTACATAGCTACCCCATTGGACTCCCGTGACATGAAACGATGCATACCACCCAAGCGCATCCATGCCGTGTATCAAGATGCTCTGTCGAATGCGCTCCCCTTCTTCCCCTCCTAGTGCCGGAAAGGTCTCATCAATATTCGCGCCTATTTCAATCACAGGGGTGAACTCTGAAACAGAATCACCTTCGTTCATCTGTTCTTCATTTCTGACCGGAGCGATCGCCAGGCCAGTGTCAACAGTCTTATCTCCTTCCCAAATGGTCGAAGTTTGCACGCCTGGTTCCGGACCCCGATATGTGGAATCCGACGGGAATGCCACAAGTGCGCCGGGGGGCTGACTTAAGCCACGTCGAATATCTGCAATACGTTTCATCTCATCGACACCCCGTCAAAGGTTGACTAATGACCAGCGCGATGCAGTGTCCCTCCTGACTGAGAAGACGCACAAGTAGCAGGGTCGGCTTTTGAACTGTGCATGACCAACATATCGAACGACGGGTCCGATGCACAGAACAAGATGAGGTCCCACCATGGGTAGGTGCACCGGTCACGAGCATTTCTACACTTTAAGATCGCCTGTGGAATTGGACAAGACAATCAACGGAACAGGACGAAAGGAAAAAGGAAGAGGAAACGAAGCGCTTAGTGGAAAGAAAACGGTACCGGGGCAAAGGTGACGACAAACACAACTAAGGCAATCCAACCCACAATGGTCCGATTGCGACCCAACGGAACGTGAGGATCCATGACGGGGGGATGGCCGAGTCCCCAGAGTCCCGCCATGAATGCCCAGAGAAACCAGCCGGGCCAGCCGAAGAAGCCTAAGGCCAACAAGATCGGGAGAAAGGCCATCGCCATCGTCCGTTGGCGCCGGCCCCACAGGGCATAGGCAACGTGGCCACCGTCGAGCTGACCGATCGGAAGGAGATTGAGCGACGTGACAAAGAGCCCGAACCAAGCAGCAAAGCCGATCGGATGGAGCACCACGTCTGCCTCCGGTGGAAGCGGCCCGATCACCAGCCACGACATGAGCTGAAGCAGCAACGGTTCGCCGAGTTGCAAACCGTGGGTGGCCGTTCTCTCCACCACCGTGGACAAACTGAGTCCGACGATCAGCGCGACAACGGCCACGATGAAACCCGCCAAGGGACCGGCAACCCCGATATCGAACAGCGCGCGACGACTCAGAATCGGGCCGCGCATGCGGATGATGGCGCCGAATGTCCCGATGAAATGGGGCGGCCCTGGGATAAACAGCGGCAAGGAGGCGGGCACCCGATGAATCTTGGATAGCACATAGTGCCCCAGCTCATGTGTAGTGAGAATAAACAGCAGCGCTCCGGCAAACGGAATTCCCCGCCAGAGCGTCTCGGGAGAGGCCAGGAGAAAATTCAGGGGCCCACGCGCGGGACCGTTGTAGGCTTGGTAGGCCCCGGCCCACAATGTCGTAAAAACGGTCAGGAGAAAGAGGACGATCGGTAATGCCCACTTGGAAAAAACCGACGGCTCGACATCGTCATCGTCCTCCGCCTCGTCCCTGGGCAGCGGAGCCGGCTCTTCTCGAGTTTCAAGAGCGAGACCGCGATCGAGATCTCGCTGTTCATTTCGCTCGAATCCATCCATGTCATTCTAGTCTACTGAATCGTCGCAAACGGATTGTGATCGAGTTCTTCCTCAACGGTGGTGGCAGGCCCATGCCCGGGCAAGAGACGATAATCGGGTGCGAGGGACAGCACACGGTCGCGAACCGAATTGAGATGAGTCGAATACAATTCCTTGGGATTGGACCGACCGATCGATCCGGCAAAGAGGGTATCTCCGACGAAACAGACTGGGAGTTGAGCATCATCCAGCCGATAACAGATGCCGCCCGCGGTATGGCCCGGCGTCGTGAGACAGTGAAGCCTCCGGCCTCCGACGCTGATGGACAATCCATCGACCGGTGCAACGAGTACATCCGTTCGTGGCCGCCAACTCAACAGATCGATGTCCTCCGTTCCAATGTATACCGGTACGTCATAATGGCTCAGAATCTGCTCGATCCCATCCGCATGGTCCGCATGGCCATGCGTGAGGCAAATGCCGATCAGCCGCAGACCCAGTCGACGAAGTCGATCAAGCATGGCGGGGGCGTTATAGGCGGTATCCACCAACAGTGCCTCACCCTCATCATGCACAATGTACCCCTGCACACCATACCCACCGACGGATCCCTGAACCATCTCCACCCACGGCGGTGTACGCTGCGCAACCGGCTCCCATTTATCGATTGCAATCTGTTCAAGCGGCTCGGCTCGCAGGCCCAAGGCCTTCGCCAACGCCCGCACCTCAGCGCGGTCTCTAGGCTGGTCTCCCCGTTCCAACGCCGTGATATCTCCGCCGGGCAAGCCCGTCATCCTCGCAACATCGCCGACCGAGAAGCCCTGGCCCGTGCGTGCCTTTTTGAGAATGTCACAGAAGTCGTCTTCAAGGGGCATGTGTCTCGCTTCAGCTACTGAATTCTTAGGTTCTCGATCTTGCCACTAGCCTAACCTAGAAACTGAGTAAACAGTACCATGATTTCGGCCCTTCAGTGAATCAATCCCACTCCGCAATTCTGACAACTCACAGTACCGTGCCGTATCGGTTTCAATCAAGAATCGACCTAGCTGCCGTATGAGTTCCCGCGCCATGTCCTTGACACTTCATTTCTATATGGTGTCTACTGCCATATGCCGAAAGCCAGGCTGGTCCTCCACACAAGATATGTGGACGAGCAGGGAGGGCTGGTGGAAATGAAAGCCTATGATGTTCCGAAGGCCCTGGCAACTCCTCACGGATTCAAGTATTCCTTGGTTTACATACGCAACGGAGAGCGGCTGGTCGGATATGACAATCACGAGCACAAGGGTGATCATCGGCACTCTCGTGCAGCCACATCGCCGTATACCTTCACGACTATCGCACAGTTAATCGAGGACTTTCGCCGCGATGTCGAAGCCATAAGAAAGGAGTGAGAACGATGAAAGTCAAACGGCTCAAAGTGGGTGTGCGGTCGTTGGATGAAGGGCTTCAAGAATTCGGTTCCACACTCAAGGCCATTCAGTCAGGCAAGGTCTTGACCAAGCGAACAGGAGTGTATTTCGTCAGTGTGGAAGCGATGCGGCAGGTACTGACACCATCTCGCCTGGCCTTGTTACATCTGATCCGTACACGTCGCCCTCGCTCTATTGCGGCACTGGCCAAGCTGATAGGCAGGAATTTTAAGAACGTGCACGCTGACGTGAAGCTTCTCGCCGATCTCGGTCTCGTGCATTTGGAACCAGGAGCGCACTTGCGTGACGCCGTCACTCCAACCGTCCCCTATGAGCGAATTCAATTCGAAATCGCGGTGTGAAAGCGAAGTGCGTCATGACGCACATTCATTCCCAAGCACCACCGGCTTCTTGAAGTAGCGCCCAGAAATCAGCAGCACTGTAAAACGACTTATGGTGTCCAAGTGTGGATTCCACAATCTTTAGGTTTCCCCGGAAACATCAGAAGACCAGGAGGGCGAGGAGCTGCGCACATCTTCCGGTGTGTAGAGATAACCAGATTCCGGGTGATTGTCCAAAAGAATCAGAACCCACTTGTCTCCATAGATGCGTTTCAACTTTTCCAAAATCGGCTTTCTGACTCCCCCCACTCAACAGAACTTTCAGGAACATACAACCCGAAATCACCTTCGCCAATTCCTAGCTTCCTGAGCAGGGATGCCGAATCGCGCTCAGTTGTTCGCCGATGCAAATGAAGAACCTTTGACGACCCATCACGATCAACGTCGAAGTGCTTCTCGATCATTTCGACGAACCTGCCGAATACTGTTACAGGGTCTATGCCAATGCCTCTCCTCCATTCGTTGCATCCATCAACTTTCTGCTCGGCTGGAAGGACGGGCACGGGCGATCGCCATAGCGTCGCTGCGATCCAATAGCTGCGATCAAGCGCGCACGACGACATTGCGACGCTGCGTCGCGGCCTCAGAGGAGTGCGCGGTCAAACGAAAAATGGTCTCGGTCACTCATGCAACCGCATCGCATCATGGCGACGCCGAAGCTGCCCGCCCTTCCGGCTGCTTCCTTTCTCTATCCTTCTGGTGACAGCGTGATTTCTTTCACGTCGCCGAACGTCGCAAGCGCTTTCGGCAAGGCCTCCCCTGACCCGACGGCCACGATCTTCAATCGATCCGGGCGCAAATGTTTCTTGGCCGCCGCCAAGACGTCTTCCTTGGTCAGTCGCACGACCTTGGCCCGCAGCTGTTGAAGAAAGTCCTTCGGCAAGCCATCATATTCTAACTCGACCAACCGGCTGACGATCGCCGAGGGGCTGGAAAAAGAAAACACGAACGAATTGACGTACGCTTCTTTGGCTTCCGCAAGCTCGGTATCGGTCACCGGCTCGGCGCGCATTCGTTCAATATTCGCCACAAACCGCTCGATCACTTCCTGAGTGGACGTCAACTTGGTTTCCGCCCGCATCAGCCAGACACCTTGGTCATGCATCCCCGTATTGAGGCGGCTCCCGACGGAATAGGCCAGTCCCCGTTTCGTCCGCACGTCGTTGAACAGGCGGCTGCGAAACGAACTCCCACCCAAAATATCGTTCGCGATGGCCAAGGCGACATAGTCGGGATCATTCTCCTTGAGCGAGAGATGTCCTACCCGGAGGTGGGTCTGCGAAGTTTCTTTCCCGACGAACCGGACAACCGGTCTGGACAGCTCCGCCTCCGGCACATCGAAAATCTTCAGCTCGGGCACCGTTCCCTTTTTCCAATCGCCGAACACCTTCCCGAGTAACGCCACCATCTCGTCTCTTTTGAAGTCACCCGTCACGCCAAGGATCATGCCGTTGGGGTGAATCGTGTTGCGATGGAACGTGACGAGATCCTCCCTCGTGATGCGTGTGATCGAACCCTGCGAGGTTTCTCGCGCGCTCGGATGATCGGCTCCATAGAGCGCCTTGGAAAATTCCCGCCCGACGACGGAGCCGGGATTATCCTGACGGCGGCGGATCCCCTCGATGGCTTGCAATCTGGCCAATTCGACACGAGCAGGATCGAACGCCGGGGTCCGAATGAGACCGGCGAAGATCTCCAACCCCCGATTGACATCCTTGCTCAGGACATCGAGAGACGCCGACCCTGATTGTCGTCCGATCCCGATACTCACATCGGCCGCGAATTGCTCCAGTTCTGCATCAACCTGCTCAGCGGATAGACCGCCACCGCCACCGGTCCGCATCACCGCCCCGGTCATGCCGGCCAGTCCGATCTTATCGGTCGGATCGAGCCAACTCCCTGTCCGCATCGTGGCCGTGATCGTGACCAACGGTAACTCATGGTCTTCAAGCAGATAGAGGACCATGCCATTGTCCAACACAACCCGCTCGGGCTCCGGTGGTGAGAATTCCACAGGCTTGAATGTCATGGTTCTGGGATCACCGAGCGTCAGATCGGCCGCATCAGTTCCGGCTGCCGAGGCCATCAACACCATCAGCAGGCCGAGCAGCGTCCCGAGCCGGCCAGTCATGCCCACCCGCTCTCGTCTCATCCGATTCATGGCTTCACCTCATTAACGGGCATGGCCACAATAGCCTTCGGGTTCCCCTTCTTCACCAAGACGGCGACGGTACGATTCGACTTGGTAAAGTACTGTGCCGCGACTCGCTGCACATCGGCGGCCGTGACCTTCGCGACTTGGTCACGTGACGTGAGGATGTAGCGCCAACCACCGGCCACCGCCTGATACAAGGCCAGTTGAGAAGCAAGACCGCTGTTCGACCGCAGGCCTCGCACCAAGTCGGCGTCCAGATTATTGAGCACCTTTTCAAGCTCCTGAGCAGAGACCGGTTCACGTTTGAGTCGTTCAATCTCCTCATAGATGGCGGTTTCGACCTCCGCCGTCGTATGAGGGGCCAAGGGAGTCGCCGTCACGACGAAGAGATTCGGCGCCCGCACCCCCGGATGGTTCCCATCCGACCCGACCGAGGCGGCCAGCCGCTTCTCCCGTACCAGCCTTTGATGCAAGCGCGACGTCAGTCCATCGCTCAGCACGGCATCGATCACGTCAAACACATCGTCATCCGGATGGTCCACAGTCGGCTTGTGATAACCGATGACAAGAGCCGGTTCCGCATCGAACTCGACTTCGACGCGGCGCTCGCCTCGCTGCTCCGGCTCGACCGTCACCAAAGGCGGTGATGGCGGCGCGGCAGGGATCTTTCCAAACGTCTGTTCGATCAAGGCAATCGTTTTTTTCGGATCGATATCACCGACCAGGGCAATCGTGGCGCGATTCGGACCGTAGTGGGTCTTGAAGAAGGCCTCCGTGGCGACAGGCGTCAACGAGAGAATGTCTGATCCCCACCCAATCGTCGGAACCCCGTAACTATGGGCTCGAAACGCCGCTGATGTGAACGTCTCGAACAACAGGCCATTCGGGCTGTCGTCGTTCCGAAGCCGCCGTTCTTCCATCACGACACCGCGTTCCTTATAGAACTCGCGCAACACGGGGTTGGCCATCCGATCCGATTCGATCGCCGCCCACAAGGGCAGCCGATTGGACGGCAGACTGATCATGTACCGCGTCAGATCTTTCCCCGTCGATGCGTTCAGTCCCACGCCGCCGTGCCGCTGATACAACAAGGCCATTTCATTCCCGATGACATATTGAGCGGCCTGAGCCTGTAGATCCAAGAAGCGCTTTTGAAGCGACTCGATCGTCGCTCGCTCTTCAGCCGTCGCATGACTCCCTTTGGCGGCCATGTCACGCTGACGTTGGTCGAGCTCTGTCCCGACCAGCGCCAGTTCGTCCAATATCGGCTTTTCTTTCTCGTAGTCGGTCGTGCCGACCGTACGTGTGCCTTTAAAGGCCATGTGCTCATAGAGATGCGCGAGTCCGGTTTGCCCGACCTGCTCATTGATCCCGCCCACCGCGAAAGTGATATTGATGGACACGACAGGCGTCTGATGGCGTTCGACCATGAGAACGGTCAGCCCATTGGCCAAGCGATGCTCGACCACCCGTTCCGCAAGACTCGGCGACGCTGCCGACAGCGCGTTGACGTGTAAGACGAGACCGAGGGTCATGACAAGCGAACAGAGCGTAATGCGTGAAGCGTGAAGCCTTGTTCGACGCGTACCCGCCAGTTTCGAGTTCCATGTTTCTTGTTTCATGTTCGGGGTTCCTTCAATAGCTTGAAACCTGAAACTTGCAACATGAAACTCTTGAGCGGGATGCGCTTCATGAGATGCCAGAGACGGGTGAATTGTCATATAAACAGCTCCATGAGTTGTTCCGGCCTTTCGATGAACCAATCGGGCTGACAGGCTTCCATCTTCGAGCGATTGCCCATGCCATATCCGACGGCGCAGACACGGATGCCGGCGTTATGTCCTCCGTTGATATCGTTCGTGCTGTCCCCGACAAGGATCGTCCTTTCTTTCGGCGCGCCCACGGTTTCCATGAGGTGCAATAACATTCCTGGTTCCGGTTTGAGTCCGAACCCGTTGTCTCCGCCGACCATGTGCAGGAAATGCTGCGGACCCAACCCGTTCAGGATCACACGGGTATATTCGATCGATTTGTTGGTCGCAATCGTTTTGTCTTTGTGGGAAAAATGTTGCAGCATCGGCTCAATGCCGGGGTAGAAGCTCGTCCGATCCAGACAATGTTCGAGATAATGGCCTCGAAAGACTTTCAGCGCTTCTTCAAACTTGGTCTGATTTCCCTCCCCGACCGCCAGACGCAGCAACCGCTTCACCCCATCCCCGACAAAACCGAAAATGTCTTCAATGGGGCGCTCGGGTAATCCCAGTGCGGCAAGGGTGAAGTTGACGGATTGCGCGATGTCCCACTTCGACTCGATCAACGTACCGTCCAAGTCGAAAATCATCAAATCCACGGGGGTCTTAGCCATTACTTCGCCTTTCGTAAGGAGTCAATGAGGGCAGCGAGCAGGATCCGTTGTGCGGCATCCTGTTCATGGGTTTCCGCCTCTCGCGCAAAACTCACCATCCGTTTGAGGCCGACGTGAGGAGGGAGGACCGGCGAAACGATGCGCCAGTAGTTCCGCACGACCTTTACGTGGAAACGAACCTCTTCCGTCGTGTCCTCGGGAACGAAGGTGGCGGTTTCTAAATAGACGGCCCCCCGCACATGAAAGGTGACGGGGATAATCACCTCCAGATTATTGAGAATCTCCCATTTTCGATAGTCCTCCGGGACAGTTGCTTCCTGGATGACCACGACGCGACCCCATGCCGGCTCTTCTGTCCAATCGATATAGGGGCTCACGGTGTCGAAGGAGGAAGTGTCTAAACGAGCGCCCTTCTGGTCCAACAGCACATACCGTTTCACGACTTCCACCGGAGACCGCCTCATCGAACCGCTCGGACTCAGTTGTGCGTGTGAAGAGACAGCGAGAGTCAGGACAGTCAGAGCGACAAGGGAGTGGACAAGGCACTTGGGTAAAGAAATCACGTGTCTAACCGGTGGACCTCATATACATACATCGGTTCCGCACGAAGGCGCCTAGACGCACATCCGACACCCTGTGTTTTTCAGATATGCGCTTCAGCCGCCTCATTCTAGCAAACGGGACGCGAGACATCCAGGTAACGAAGTGATGGCGCCTCCGTTGTTTGACCTTCTCGAAACGAGAATGCTACGGTCGCTCTTCGGATCGACGTCTTGCAAGGAAGAAGAGCCTGTGTTCACCCTTCAGCGGAGACGGATTCAGCGCATCGGTTTTCTCATCGGCCTGCTGGGCGCGTTCAGCCTATTGTCCGTAGTCTCGACCACCGCCGCCGACTTCGGCGACGGGCCTCTGAATGCCGACACCGGCATCAGCCAGCCGGGTCAAATCGAGCGGCTGTCCTCGCCCACAACACCTCCCCGGAAAGCCTCCGATCTGCTCACGCAGCTCGAAAAGCGAGGTGGGATACCGCTGCCTGGCTACGTCGGGGGACGTGATTTCCAAAACCGAGAACGACGTCTTCCACGAGGCTTCTATCGGGAGTATGATGTCAATCCCAAGATCCGAGGCCGCGGACGCGATGCCGAACGCATCGTTATCGAGCGGCGGACCGGGAAAGCCTATTACACCGGAGATCACTACCGAACGTTTGTCCCTCTTAACTGACGAACATCTTAAACAAACGAACATTCCTATGGCGGGAACCCCTACGTTACAGGCTCACCTTTGCAATGCCACACCTCCCTGGTCGGCCCTTCTTGTCGTCCCTCGGGGGACCACCACCGCAGCGCTGGTGAAAACGCCGCCGGGGTTTGCCCTGCGGACCATCCAAGGAAAGAAATGCCGAACTCCTTCGGATCTCTTCGGCGAGTTCGCGCGGGCGCTCGCCTTTCCGGACTACTTCGGACATAACTGGGACGCGCTTGAAGAGTGTTTGGCCGACTTCGAATGGCTTCAAGCCAAAGGGTACATCTTGCTCATTCATGACGCCGAAGCCGTGCTTCCCCTGGATGAGGAAGAGTACGAGACACTATTGGAAATCCTCAGCGACGCCGGCGAAGCTTGGAGCAAGGGACAAACGGCTGAGGGTCGGTGCGCCCCATTCCACGTGTGTTTTGCGGTGACGGAACACAACAAATCGAAACGGACACACTGGCACTTGAAGGAATTCTCTCCTACCGAATCAAAAAGACCCAAGACGCAGCCCGGCCCCAAACGCTCGCCCAAGCGGGCTAAGAAATAAAATCTTCCACGCTGAGCTGAGATAGGCCACACGGCGAGAAGAAACTACCCGCGAGTCTTTCGAGCCAAACCTCTTAAGCCGACACATAACCGCATGACCGATCGCACCGCCCGTCGAATACGAGATGGATGCGCCTTCGCCATGTCGACGGAAACACCAGAGAGACCTGTGTCTCGTTGACAGGCGGTCCATCCGGCTTGTACCGCTTGCAAATGCTCAAGGCAGATACTATGCGTCTCTCGACGATCTCCAAGGGGAGCCTTTTCGCCGACGAATCCTACCCGACCTTCTCCACGGCACCATGAGCAGATGACTTGCATAATCCGTCTCGCTTTTCCGCTAGTCTGAAAATACAGCAAGAATCGCGCCGTCACGGAAAAACGGAAGCCAGGACGAAAACAAAGTAAAAATTTGAACTTCCGGTCGAACCTCAGCCTGTCGCCGTATCGGTATCGATGGATCCTGTATCCCTTACAACATTTTTTGACCGCTCACAGCGCGCCTCCGAACGGATCGCGCAACAATGCGTTTCTTGACCGGCTCTCGCCTTGCATGATAGGGTGCGCCGCCGTTATGAAAACATCCCGCTCTGCCAAGCTTTTCGTCGAGGCTCAGCAACTCATTCCCGGTGGCGTCAACAGCCCCGTTCGAGCCTTTCGCTCGGTCGGCGGGCAGCCACGTTTCATCGCGCGCGCCAAGGGATCGCGCCTCTACGATGTGGACAAGAACGCCTACATTGATTACGTGCTGTCCTGGGGGCCGATGATTCTGGGACATGCCCATTCGGCCGTCATCGCATCGATCAAGAAGGCGGCCGGACAAGGCACGAGTTACGGAGCGCCCACGGAATTGGAAGTGTCACTGGCCAGAGAGATTCGCAACGCCTTTCCATCAATGGAGAAGCTCAGGCTGGTCAGTTCCGGAACGGAAGCGGTCATGAGCGCGATCCGGGTCGCCCGCGGATTCACCAAGCGGACCGGCATCATGAAATTCGAAGGGTGTTACCACGGACATAGCGATTACCTGTTGGCAAAAGCCGGATCGGGATTGGCCACCTTAGGGATTCCGGATTCACCGGGCGTGCCGGACGACTTCGCCAAACATACCCTGACCGCGCCCTATAATGACATTCGGACGATCCAGCAGATGATCAAGACCCACCGAGATCAGCTTGCCTGCATTATCGTCGAGCCGATCGCCGGAAATATGGGCGTCGTTCCTCCTGCTCCGGACTTCCTCGCGGCACTGCGGCAACTGACCACTGACCACAACATCTTGCTGATTTTCGATGAAGTCATCTCGGGATTCCGGGTGAACTACGGAGGCGCGCAGGCCCTCTACGGCATCAAGCCGGATCTGACCGTACTGGGGAAAATTATCGGCGGTGGATTGCCGGTGGGTGCCTATGGCGGTCGGAAGGAGATCATGGACCTCATCGCGCCGGTCGGGCCGGTCTATCAAGCCGGGACTCTCTCCGGGAACCCGCTGGCAGTGACCGCGGGACTCGCCACTCTCAAACAGTTGCGGGCAAAGGGGGTGTACAAGAAACTCGACGAACGATCAGCCGCGCTAGCCAAAGGCATCGGTGAGGCCGCGAAAAAGGCTGGAATTCCCGTAACGCAAACCCGAATCGGGTCGATGTTGACGACCTTCTTCACTCCTGGACCTGTCGTCGATTGGAACACGGCCAAACAGTCCGACACGAAGCGGTACGGCCGGTTTTTTCACCACATGCTGGAGCAGGGCGTCTATCTCGCCCCTTCTCAGTTCGAGGCTGCCTTCCTCTCCACTGCACACAGCGCACAGGACATCGAGAAGACCGTCCGCGCGGCGCATGCGGCGTTCAAGAGACTCTGATCGCGTCGCTCGTATCGAGTAAGATACACAATTATCTATTTAGATACAGTACACACCTGAGAGTTCCTTCGCTTCCCGAGATACGCTCGCTCGCCTCGCGGCGAAGCCGAGGGCCTCGCCCACCTCGCAGACTCTTCGATGCGGGCTGAGTCGGAGGGGGCTTCACGCTTCACATCCCTACTCATCATCCTCGTCGTCCGCCTCCAGTGCCTCTTGCCGCTTCTGTTCCTCCATTGCGTTATGGAGCAACATGCGGATAAACATGGAATAGAGCGACCCTTTTTCCAATGTGCCTCCGGGTGGAATGGCGATTTTCCCTTCCTTGATCATGCGGTCCATCCAAGCTTTTTGATCCGGGGCGATCAATACCGGAATTTCTACCAGCCCCACCCGTCCCATCATATCCATGACATTCAACCTCCGTGAAGCGTGAAGAAGCGTCGTTCGTATCTCGCAAGATGTGGATACTCCTCAACGAGATACGTTTCACGAACGACGAGATGCGAACCAATTTCAGCATGCGGTTTCGAACATTGTCAATCAATCGAAATCTGGCACGACACCTGCGTACACAGACAAACCATGAAACCGCGCCGACGCATGATTACAGCCTGGTTGATCATATTCATAATGTGGCAAATCCCGTCACTCGACGCCCATGCCCAACGCATACAGAAGTCCGACCTCGGCTCAACCCTGGAACCTCAGTGCGACCGTTGTTGGTATCCATCACCGAATGATGAACCATCGAATCGCCTTCCCACGTACAAACAACGGCGCCACCCACGTCCGCCGGACAGCAGACCACAGCGCTATCCAAAAGGCCGCTACAAATTAGAGTCCTCGCATAAGCCGTCTCGGCTTTCTACGCTTCGAGCCCGGTCGCGGCACGAGATGAAGGTGCTGAGCACATTACAAATGCGCGTAGTCGACGGTGATACGATTCGAGTCGGAGGCGAGCGGATCAGACTTCGCGGCATCGACACGCCCGAGTTGAGCGAACTGCAAGGCCCGGCGGCCAAGCAGCGGCTGGAAGAGTTGCTGCGCAGCGGCGCGATTCGTATCGAGCCGCACGGCCGAGATGTCTACAACCGCCTGCTGGCCGACGTGTTTGTCAATGAACAGAACGTGGCGGAGATTCTTCGAAGCGAAGGTTTCTCAAAAACAGGATAGAGAGGAAGCGCGTCATTCATTGGTCTACTCGCCCACGGCAAGAGGAGAAGCGTTCATCTCAAAGCATTCAGACGAAACTCATCATGCGCGACAAGAATATCGCATGTGTTGAAGTGACCAACATCTCCAAACATGGACTCTGGCTGTGCACCAGAGACAGCGAGCTCTTTATTTCATTCAGAGAATTCCCTCGGTTTTTAGACGCCTCCGTATCAAAGATCATGAGAGTCGAACAACCGAACCCCGACTTCCTGCATTGGCCGGATCTCGGCATCGATCTCGCCGTCGAGTCCGTCAGATGTTTTCCGCTCCCGTCAAAACCGTCGCGCCCGACAACACGTGCTTGTCGACAAGCGAAGACCGGACCCAGCACACAATCGAAAAGCAGTCTGCCTTCAGCTCCCGTCAAACGCCGCCCAAAGAACAAAGCATGAGTCTTCCCGGGATTCCGCACTTTCCTAATGCCGTTAGCCATGTAAAAGACGATGAAGGGGGCAAGACTCAAAGCACGGACTAACAAACCGGCGCATCACCATACCCTCCGTTATTCATGTGCAATCATCTATCGGAAGGGCGTGACGATATCCGCACATCTGCCCGACATGGCATAAGACCATCCTTGTTCCGCGCAATAACCTAACCGTCTGCTCAGAGTTTACTCAATCGCCAAGTCATTCCTCCGGTCAGATCTGCCGGCCTCTTCCGAATCGAATCCGATCCATTGTGGAATCCATTTAGATACAGACTGGCCGACCAGCTCCGAAACGTACGTCTAGGCTATTGAAATACCAGGCGCTTCGTCCCGGACGCATGTGGCGCAGAACGTGCTTCGACAAAAGAAGAGAGCGCCCGATATTTACTGCGCACAGTAAGGAGTAGGGACATTTTTGAATTCAACTTAATCTTTAATTCGTAGGAGGTTACCCATGGATGGTATCGGTACCGGCAATCAACGGCTTCTCGACATGGTCAACATTCGACGGAAGCTATACCTTGATAAACCTGAGCTATTCTTTCCATGGCGAAAGCCCTGCATAGTGAACGCCTTGCTCGTGGTCGATGGGCTCGACTTCGGCATGGGGGATTTTGGGCTATCAGCATTCGTCGACATCCTGAAGAACGACGGGCGTAGCTACGTGAAATTCAACCTCACGCTTGCCCACTTGGACCCGAATGCCGGCAATACGGCCGTGCAGGCCGGGGCGCCTGGCATCGCCCGCAGCATCAAAGGATTTGTGTTTGACGACCCTAATCATTTCACCTCGACGATGTATGACGAAGTGTGGATGTTCGGCGTTAGAGATAATTTTCACACAACACCCGATGGAACGACAATATTCGCTAACCGACGATCCAATCCAGCTCGTTACCCGGCGGACCGGCTCGGTGACGGCGAACTCGACGCACTGACGGCGCATATGAATCGTGGCGGCGGCATTTTCGCCACCGGAGACCACGGCACCCTTGGGAAAGCGCTCTGTGGCTCAATCGACCGCGTACGCAACATGCGCTATTGGGACGACTTCGGCTCGGGCGAAACAAGCATGGGCGGCCCGCGCCGAAATGACTCAAACCAAACCGGGCACGACGCAGGCAGTCAGTTCAGTGATCAAAGTGACGACATTCCTCAGCGTCTGGACCTTAAACTGTACAGCACCCCTGTCGGAATCTTTCGCGAGGCGCGTTATCCACACCCGGTGATGTGCAGCCGTCTCGGCCGCATTGATGTATTTCCTGATCACCCCCACGAGGGAGAGTGTCGTGAGCCGAGCAGTCTCAGCGGAACGTGTCGTGACGGCACACCGGAATATCCGACACCACACCTGGCCGCTCCGGAGGTTGTCGCAACGGGTCACGTCCCGGCGGGCAACCGGGCATCATCTCGCAACGGCGCCTCGCTAAAAGATGCGACGCAGGCACACTTGTTTGGGGTCGTGTCCACATACGACGGTCATCGGGTTTCGAAAGGTCGAGTGGTGTGCGATTCGACATGGCATCATTTCGTCAACGTCAATCTTATCGGAGTGGTCGAGGGTGGCATCTTCGACGACTTCGATTACCCGGGGCACCCGGGAACACCGGGCACGCACACCTCTAAACATGATGGGTTTCTCTCGTCCGCGGCCGGACGCGCCGCGCTCGACAAGATCAAGGAGTACTATGTCAACGTCGGCGTGTGGATCGCGCCGGCCGACAAGATCAGCTGCATGAACTCACGCTTGTGGTGGGAACTGATCTTTGCTGACCGCATTGTCGAGGCGACGTTGACTGAGTTCACGAAGCCCTGGACGGAAATCTCGCTGCATCAGCTGTACTTGATCGGTGTCCATGCCCGCGACGTGATCGGGCGGCAAGCCGGCACTTGTCAATCTCTTGCTTGGATACTGCCTGAGATCGACCTTATCTGGATCGAGTTGCGGCCATGGATTGATCCGTGGGGGCCGTTGGATCCAAAGCGCGTGAAGGACCCGGTGCTGCCATGGTTTGATCTCCAGCCGCTCCTCGACATCGCCGTCGGCGGCGCGGTCGCGGCCTTGCGTGAGGCCTTCCCGGCAGTTCCCACGGCCGATGCGCTTGATGGCCGGTCGATTGAAATCGTACGCAAGGCTACATCCGTGACATTCGGACGCGCACTGAAGGCGCTGGGCAACGAGGTAAAGTCGATCGATGGGTTGATGGCCAGTGGTCGCAAGCGCATCAGCTAAGAGCAGCACTTCTTTGGAGGGGGGCTACCTGTCCCCCCTCCTTTTCCCAGGTGCAGCGTCTATGCTCGCTTCAGATTTTCAGGACACATTCGGCGCATCGATGTGCCGTCTATCGATGCTCACCTCGCCTCGTTCCTGAAGGGAACGTTCCATAGCGCGCACAGTTTCACGGTCGGATCAGTCATGCCGTGAATCTGTCCTGAGTCCGGTTCTCCGAGTCAACAGGAAGGGCCATTGAATCGGCGAAACGCCGAGGCTACAATTCGCCAGTTCGTCTCGTAGCGTCAATGTAAACGGCCGGCGGTAAAGCACGGCTCATCCTTGGTCGAGGGTATTATTTTTTTAAGAACAGGCAACTTGAAGCTGAGACACTTCATCGCCATCTGTGGCGTACTCTGGGTATCGCCTGTCCATGCCCAGAGCCCCATGGCAGCTCAAGTCTGTAGTCTGCTGACATCTCCCTCGTTGACGGCCGTCCAATCCAGGATGGGAACGGGCGAGGGGTGCGCGTGGCAATGGCCCAACGGTCAGGTGCTGTCAGTATATGTACACGTCGACCTACAAAGTGAAACCGTGACGGAGACCAAACAGATCCTCGACCTGTCCTTGCAGAACCCGGCGTTCAAACGAACGGCATTCCCGGTTTGTACGGGAGGGGACATGGTCCTCGGTGATTTTCGGAACGGCAAAGGCCCTGGCGGCACCGGCTATACTCAGTGTTCGGGATTTGTGCTGACCTTTAGCTTTCAAGGCGCCGATACCCAAAAACATTTGCCTAGCATCGCCAAGCGACTCGCCGGCACAACCTTGGCTCGCTAGCCCCTGATCCTGTGAAGAAGCGGTCCATTCTCGCATCGCGTCACATGAAGAACCTGGTTCCGGGTTCGGCCTCCGGCGAAGCCAAAGGCTTCCCTGAATCGCCCATCGAAGTCGTTGCGGAGAACCAAAGAGCCACCATTTTCGCGGCTGAAAGGGTACGAGCATGAAAAATGTTGAGATGAGTATCGAAGGGTCCGTGTTGACGATCAGAGTGGACCTCTCAAAGGAGTTCGGTCCCTCTTCAACGGGCAAGACCATCATCATAGCTTCGACGGAAGGGAACGTGACGATTCCGAATCGACAAGAGAAGATCGGACTCAATGTGTACCGAAAAAAATAGCGCCGCCCTTCAACCATACGGCTCTACCGTCTTCCTTGACGGGCCTGTTTGCTTTTTCGACCCTCTCTCGTGGCAGATCCGAAAGAGCGCTCTAGACGCATCAATTAGGCTTCGATCCACAGAAAATCCTCATGGCTGTGGATAAGGATACGTCCGGGTGGTCGGATCACTGCGCCGGTAGGACTTGTTGATGGATGCCTCATACATATCGCTAGGAATGGATGGAAACATCCAGAAGAATGATAGGAGCCACTATTAGCAGTGGGTCTTCTTGATGCAATCCAGACGCTCAAAAAGTAGGCAGTGTTGTGAATAACCCCATCATGTATGCATAGTCTGACTAAGAAACAGACTTACTCACAAGGTTATCCACAGAAGGTGGGGATTGAAGAGGAGATTCGTTGAATTCTCCAAACGGGCCGGGCATGTGAAGATTCCTTGAGGTGGTCATGAAACGCTTTTGCGCAACGCTTGCTGTCATCGCTTCGATGTGTATAACGGGGTGCGCCTCCTTCGCTGAGAAGGCAGGAGGGCCGGATCGCCCTGCGCGGGTAACCGCGAGCGGATACACGCAAGAAGGCTGTCTGCTCAATCTGAAGCTGGCCGCGCGCGAGAGAAGCGTACGATTGATACCAGACGACGTACAAGTGGACGCGAGCTGGCTCATGCTTATTTTCCCGTTCTTGAATCAGGAAGCCTATCGGTGCTCGGGAAGTTTCATCGAACGAGCGAAACGGCCGTCGAGCAAAGATTCGCTCTACCCCATCGATTAATGCCGGCAGCGACGAGACTCACTCAGTTCGCCGCGCGGTCCGATCTCGCCTGCCGATGGGGCGACAGCCGGCTGACCATGGGCGCGCGCCACGACAATCGCGAACAGCGTCACGGCCCCGTTGCAAAGTGAATCAGGAGACGATAGGATCGCCTTCCCTCTTTCCCTTTTCGCTCAAGAAACAGGGAAAGCGCCGACATCGATAATGCCAACGTGGGTACTTCTGCCTGTGCCGCTATTGCCGGACGCAGCACCTTATCGACTTTGTGGGTGAGACATGATCATCAACGTATTCGCTTTCGCGCTTGTCACCATCGCCATGTTATGCGGAACCATGCCGGTTTCTCTGGCCGCCGGGGACTCAAACGGCCAGTCGTCGCAAGACGAATTGAGTGTGACGAGAAACTATCTCCAGCAGGCCAAGCAACGAATCGATGAGCTCGAGCGACAACTCGCGGCCGGCAATCTGGAGAATGCTAAACGACGGATCGGCGAGCTCGTTCTTCAGCTCCATGCCAAGGAGAATGAGATCGCCGCCCTGCGAGCCAATGCCTACGAGAGTTCCAAGAAGCTTCGAGAGGATCTTGCGTCACAAACCGAGGAGCTCAACCAGGCCAAACGTCGCGTTGCCGACGTTGAACAACTGATGACGACGGGGAAAGGACAAGAATTGACGCAGGCTAAACGCCGCGCAGCCGACGCCGAACAACAGACGGCTAAAAAAGACCAGGAACTGGCGCAGGCCAAACGTCGTATCGCCGACATCGAACAACTGATGGTGGGGAAGGAGCAAGAACTGGCGCAAGCCAAACGTCGCGTTGCCGACGCCGAACAACAGATAGCGGGGAAAGATCAGGAACTGACACAGTCCAGACGCCGTATCGCCGACATCGAACAACAGATGGTGGGGAAGGAGCAAGAACTGGCGCAGGCCAAACGACGCTTTGCCGACGCCGAACAGCAGACGGCGCGGAAAGAACAAGAACTGGCACAGGCCAAACGCCGCCCAGCGGAAGCAGAACAATTCGCGACATCAGGGAAAGAGCAAGAACTGGCGCAGGCCAAACGCCGTGTTGCCGATGCCGAACAACAGATAGCGCGGAAGGAGCAAGAGCTGGCGCAAGTCAAGGACGATCTCAAACAAGCCACGCAAAAACTGGCGGATCTCAATCCTCAACTCATGGCGCGAGACGCGGAACTCGCGCGCGCGAAGCAATTGCTGGCGGACCTCGAGCGCAATTCGCCCAAGCAAGCCGAGCTCGCTCCGGCCCAAGAGGACAGCGCCGTGGATAAGAATGTGTTTCCTCTGCAATCGCTCGATCAGAACCTCGCCGTGACCAGCCTGCTGCCATCCACGCCTGCGGTTGCCGATGAGACAGAGGCCCTGACAAGCAGCGACCTCGGCAAGATGAGCGAGAGCCTGGCGAGCCTCTTACAGCCCGAACTCAAGAAGGGCAGCGCGACGTTGAGGCAGCGAGGCAATAAATTGACCCTCGCGTTTGCAACCGGTGAATTATTCCCCTCCGGCGACGCCACGATCACCCTCGGCGGCACCTCGTTACTCGAACGGGTCGGAGCCGTTTTACAGGGATTCCGTTACCAGAGCATCGAGGTTGCCGGCCATACCGACAACACGCCGCTCCGGAACGACCCTCGGAAAGGCGTCCGGGATAACGTCGAACTCTCCCGAACACGGGCCGAACATGCCACTCAGGTCCTGCTCAACGGAGGGCTTGAGGCCGACCGCGTCAAAGCCATCGGGTACGCCGATACCAAGCCCATCGCGGCTAATGACACCGAAAAAAATCGAAGTAAGAACCGGCGCATCGAAATCGTGATTACGCAGTGGTCGGAATCAGGAGGCACAGTGGGTGACACGAAGGCGCAGCTCGGCAAGAAACTCCAGGGCTTCTCGACTCAAACGGTCACGCATCATTGACGATGACGGAACCGCCCCTGTTTTCTCGTAATCAACGAGCCTCCATCTCCGACCGAACAAGTCCGGAGATGTTCTCCGTGTCGAGCGCGTTCGGTTAAGGATGGGCCGCCGACCGGAGCGCGGCGACCAGGTCTCTGTCCAAACGTTTGACTTTCCCGTTCCCGTCCGTCGCCGCCAACCGAGCCGACCCTTCGACCACGACACGCCCACTCGCTGCATTCTTGATCACATGAGCGAAGGTGAACGACGCAGCCGTCGTCTCGGAAATAACCGTCTCAATCATCAACGTCTCGCCATAGCGGGCAGGCGACCGGTAGTTCGCCTCCGCATGCACGACGACGAACACTGTTCCTTCAGCCATGAGCCCTGCCACCGACAGCCCTCGATCTTCGAGATAGTGGGTCCGCGCCCGCTCAAAATATTTGAGATAGTTGGCGTAGTAGACGACCCCACCGCAGTCGGTATCTTCGTAGTAGATTCGTATCTCCATAGATTTATAAAGCTACAAACTCGAGTTTGAGTTGACTTCGCGATCACTCCTTAGCGAGGAAACAAAAAATCTTTGAACTCATTCCTCGGTAAAATAGTCTGAGTCAATCCGTTTTATCTGGAAGGTTGCTGTCGTGGGGCTTAGAGGCATTCCCTTCCTCTGAACAGGATGGCGCCCTATTTGGCTTTCGGTCTGCCTAGCTGCAATTGTTGCAAGAAGCCATAGATCCAGCCGTTTGGTTTCAACACTCCTATATCGTCAAGGAATTGATTCAACCGTTTGACAGTGTACTTTCTTCCACCACGGCTCCCATGCCTGGCATCAGTAAAATGGGTCGAAAGTGTGTTTAGCCTGTTGCGCTCTAGATTAGCGAGAATATCCTGCCCCAGGAGTTCGATGATGTAAGGACGCGAAGCCAGCCTAACTTCGGACGTTTTGCCGGACCCTTCATCTGCAAGAATCCTATAGATGTTGTTTATGGATAAGTCATAACGAACAAAAGAAAATCGCCTTTTGATAGCTTCGTCGAGTTTCGACTTGACGATATCCCATACCTTTTCATTAAACTCTGCCTCGACTGCCCTCCCAAAGCCCTGAGGAATGGATCGACATTGCTCAATCTGTAGGGTGGGAGATCGGCTATTTAGTACGGCTTCTATCAGGGATTCCTTCGCATCAGGAGAAAGCACCCGTACAAGCTGTCCCAAATTCTGATTGAGCCATTCAATTGCCGCCTGCCTCTCTTCCTTGAACAGAACTCCTGATTGTAAGCGGCTAATCTCAAGCCTTGCATTTTCTCTATCACTCTCAAGTTCGTGAATATAGACTAAAAGTGTGTTCCGAATGCCAGCATCATCTTCACTTTCTATTCCGGAGTAGCTTCTGGCAGCTTCCGCAACATAGCCTAATCCAGCTTCATAAAATTCCCTGTCAACCTCTTTCGCCTCGTAGGCTTCTTTAACGTGTACAAGAAGTTCACGCACCCGTTCGTATTCGCCAAGTTGAGCATAGACTCCCATCGTTTCTAGTAAATAACTTTTATCTACCTCAGAAGTGGTACGGGCGTCTCGATGGAGATCCTCGTAAACTGCTGCCGCGTGGTCGAGCACATCATGGTCTCGGTACCAGAGTGCAATGCCCTGCTTCTCAGCCCACCCGAAAGTGACATCGTGTTCGGTCTCAAATTCGGACCAGGCTGTTCGTCTTTGGTCTGGTGTGAGTGATTTGGCTGTGAAGGATAGCTTCTCAAAGATAGGGTCAAATTCTGACGGAAACGGGATGTCACCTCCATCCTGACAGCACCTTTCCAGTAGCTTGAGCAACTGCTTATCCCCCCTTGTACTTGCTATCTCTTTTTCAGAGATAGGACTGGACTTTGGAGAAGCAGTTATAAGGTCATCAATTGCGCGTTTTGTCTCTTCATCCATAACGTTCATCCGGCCATTCCGCATACGCGGCACTCCTGCTCAATACCAGGAGTACGATTAGGCGCGGTCGTACAATTTAGTATGTCTCCGTATGAGACCGCCAGGCTGCGGCAGCTCGTTGCCATCTTTGGTTGTAGGAAAAGTCCCTATAATCGGTAGTACTCAAACCGGCCTCTGATTCTCTAACTCTAGAAAGTGAGCACCGGAAACTTCGGCAACGATGTCTCATTGACGCCCGACAGCTTGATGACCACATCATAAAGCTGCTGCACTCGCTCCGCTTTGATCGGCTCGAAGCCGTGCCCTAACACCGCGTGGTTGGCCGCATCCAGCAACGGCTTCATCTTCGGCCATTCCTTGAGAAAAGCTTGGCCCAGTTGATCGCCCAGCCCGGCCAATACACGAAACTGCGCTTGGAGCGGCAACTTATATTTGCCGTCGATGTCCTCGAGATAGCAGGCGCGGCAGGTCTCTTGAAGCGCTTGGGGGAGCTGTTCGGGCGAGACATCCCAACTCTTGAGCTTGTGCGCCTTATAGAGCCGGACTTGCGCGAACGCCTCCAGCGCGCGAACAAGCGCTGTCATAGCCCCTTCGGGGTCATGGCCGACATGGAGATGCCTGCCCACATGCGCCAATAAGTCCAGCGCCAGGTATTCTTTGACCTCCGCAGGGTCCAACACCAGCTTCTCCAGGAAACTCGCGTTGGCCTTCAGCGCAGGCAAGATCGCTTTCAATCCGGTCGGCCCGCCCCACAACGAAGCCATCTCCAGAGCCTTTGTCGCGGTCCTCAACTTGTCCCAGGATTGACGGTACTGAAACCGTTCCCATAACTCATAGCCCTCGGCCAAATCGGTGAAGGCGCGATAGAGCGGCTTTTGCCCGCCGCTCACCCGCAGTTCCACGCCATGGAACAGTTTGGCCGCTGCGTGAAAGAGGCCCCGGTTAAATAACTCGCATCCTTCCCGACGTGACACGGTCGATTGCTCGTCCCATGGATTACTCTGGGTCCAGACGAGCCTCTTTGGACCCAACTCGATACAATCGCCCTCCTGACCCTCACGCGCCTGAATCAGCTCGACCACCCGGGAAGTCCATGGGAGCGCCACCAAGGTGAGCGCGCTCGCCATCGCCGGGGTGGCTCCGCTCAGATCCACCACCAGCTCTCCCGGCTGTATCTCCCATGTCCGCATGAGATCCGGTAACGACCGGGCAATCGTCTGATAGATAGCTGGGAACTCCGTGGCGTCCGCCATCACGATCCAATCCCACCGCCTCGGCATCTGTTGGATCTTCGGCTGGACGGCCGATTCCACCAAGGCTTTGCTTCCTTCAGGCAACACGAAACACAGGGCTTCCGGGTTGAGCCTGTTGATCGAATAGACCGCCGCTGCCGCATCATCGACCAATGCAACCACGAGCGTCTTGATGGGTTGGTCTTGTGCCATCGCGCGACGACTATACCATCGCGCTCACGCGCGTTCAATTTGATGCACGGGAACAGTGAGACGGCCCTCGTCCTTGACAGCCTAGACGCCCTTCCCTAGAATCGCGACCATGCAAACAATTGTTTTGACGGCTTTTGCGGACAGCGCCAGAGTCAAACAGCAGTTTGCGCAGGATCACGCCGATCGTATCGTGCAGGTCGCGGCGCTCCTCGCGAAAGCTTTCCAGAACGGCAATAAAGTCCTCCTGTTCGGCAACGGCGGGAGCGCGACCGATGCCGCGCATATTGCGGCGGAGTTTGTCGGGCGATACCAGCGCGACCGGATGCCGCTACCCGCGATTGCCTTGGCGACGGACATTGCCGCCATTACCTGCATCGCCAATGACTATGGGTATGAGGAACTCTTTGCCCGTCAGGTGCGCGCGCACGGACGAAAAGGCGACATCGCCATCGGCATCAGCACCAGCGGAAATTCTCCAAACGTATTGAAAGGGGTCGAGGCGGCCCGCGACGGTGGCTTGACCACGATCGCCTGGACCGGCGCCAACGGCGGAAAGCTGGCCGGGTTGGTCGAGTATCCCTTCGTCGTCCCGTCGACGGTTACGTCTCGGATTCAAGAAAGCCATATCACGCTCGGCCATGTCCTGTGCGAATTGGTAGAGGATCATTTCCTTGGGAAAGCGTCCTGACCGGACTCTCTCGACTCGGCCTCCCGCCTTGATCCCTCCGATCAATGCATCGGATCTCAGGACCTATCCGCTGAAAAAACGGCACAGCAAGGTCCGGCTTTCGGACTTGGCCGCGCCGTGGAAACGCGGGGGGACGTTCTCGACATTCTATGCCCGCCTCCCGAACATTCTCGCGGTCAAAACGTTGCGGGCCGTCGCCCAGGCCGTCGTGAAAGCACATCGACGGCGTCGCCCCGTCATCCTCGGAATCGGCGCCCATGTCATCAAGGTGGGCCTCTCCCCGATCATCACCGACTTGATGGAACGTGGCATCGTCACGGCCGTGGCCATGAACGGAGCCGGAATTATTCACGACTTTGAATTGGCCCTCATGGGTCACACCTCCGAAGAAGTCGATGCCGAGATCGACGAGGGGCGGTTCGGCATGGCGGAGGAAACGGGGCGGATTCTGAATGAAGCCATCACGCGTGGCGCGAAGGACGGCCATGGACTGGGTGAAGCCATCGGACGCTACATCAACCACACAGCCGATCAATTCCCGAATCGAGCCGTCAGCATTCTCGCCACAGGAGCGACACTCGGAATTCCGGTGACCGTGCATGTCGCGGTCGGAACCGACATTATCCACATGCACCCCTCCGCGGACGGCGCAGCCATTGGAGCCACTTCTCTCCTGGACTTCAGGCGTCTGACCGCTGTCGTCGCCGGGATGGAAGGTGGCGTCTATCTGAACGTCGGCTCGGCTGTGATTCTGCCGGAGGTCTTTCTGAAAACACTGTCGTTAGGGAGAAATCTCGGCCATCCGATCGCCGATATCACGACCGTGAACATGGACTTTCTCTCCCATTACCGGCCGCAGACCAACGTCGTGCGTCGCCCCACGCAAAAAGGCGGCCGGGGCTATTCCTTGACCGGTCACCACGAGATCATGCTGCCGTTGCTCGCGGCGGCCGTGCTGGAGGAATTGGGATGAGCCCAACCCCGTCCGCTCCGAGCCTTTCAGTGGTCCTTTCCTCGGAATGCCTGCAAGCTCGTTGGCAGCGCTTGAACACACAGTACTTTTCCGGTGCACTCAAGCCGATCGAGATCGTCTGGAGTCAGCGCTTGACCTCCTCGGTCGGGATGTTTGCCTGTCGCGAAGGCTCAAAGGCATTCTTCCCTCCCGCCCTCACTCACAGTCATCGAGAAATTCGCCTGTCCCTCCCGCTCTTTGAACAGCTCGCCGCGCGGACACCATACGCGGAACAGGAACTGCTCAACACCTTGGCTCATGAAATGATTCATCAATGGCAATTCGATGTATTGAAACGTCGACCTGATCATGGCTTGGAGTTTTTGCGGAAGATGGCACAGATGAATCGATCCGGAGAAGTCGCCGTGACGACCTACCACACGCTGGAGAAGGAAGTGCTGGCCTTATCGAAATTCGCCTGGCGATGCCAAGACTGCGGGCGACTGTATCAACGGCACCGAAGAACGATCCAGCCCAAGCGTCATCACTGCGGATCCTGCCAAGGCGCCTTGCAGGAACTCGTGTCGCCGACTCAACTGATCGAGGATCATCCCACGCCCTACCCGACTCAGGCCTCGGACCCATCACCTCGGTCAGCCGGATCGACGAAGCGTGCCGGAGCACCGGAACAATTGACGCTTGAGTTGACCTGAGAGAGGGGGGGAACTGCTGGAGATGCAGCCTACGCGGCTTCTTGACTGCTCTCCGGGCTGGGCCGTCCCTGTTCCTGGTTCACTCGGCTCAGGACGCCAGCCAGCGCGTCCACAGAAATAGGTTTTGGCAGATAATCATCCATCCCCGCCGCCAGACACCGTTCACGGTCTCCCTGCATGGCGTTCGCGGTCATGGCGATGATCGGCACGCGGTGGGGAGTTTCGAGTTTGTGGTTTCGAGTTTCTAGACCCGAAACCGGAAACCCGGAACTCGAAACAGTTCCGGCCGCTTCACGTTGTCGAATAATCCCTGTCGCTTCCAAGCCATCCATGTCCGGCATCTGGCAATCCATGAACACCACGTCGTAGCGTATGCGAGACACCGCCTCGACCGCCTCACGCCCGTTGGCCACGACATCGATTCGATGCCCCAATCGCTGGAAGAGGCGAACGGCTACTTTTTGATTAATGATGTTATCCTCAGCCAAAAGAATACGGAGATCCACTTTGGCCTTGGTCTCCGCAAGGGTATGCCGAGTGATGAGCGGCGGCGAATCTCCCATGGTCGACTGACCTGCGCTGCCGGGGCGCTGGGCAAGGACCGCGACGAGACAATCATGCAACTGCCGCTCACGAATCGGCTTGGTCAGATAGGCTGCGAGTCCGGCTTCTTTGGCTGTCTTGGCATCTCCCCGCCGACCGAACGACGTGAGCAGCACAAGTTTGGTCTCGCTTCGTTCAGCTTGCGCCTGGATCACGCGCGCCAATTCGATCCCATCCGTCGGACTCATATCCATATCCAACAGCGCCAGATCGAACCGTGGTTGCCCGGGCCGACCACTCAACACATCCACCGCCTCGGAGCCGCTGCGAGTCAGTGTCGGCAACATGCCCCATTTCTTCGTCATCAGCTCCACAATCCTTCGATTGATGGCCTTATCATCGACGATCAAGATGCGGAGACCCGCCAGCACAGCGGCAACGGGATCGGCACTGCGGGAGCCTTCCGCCTGCTTGCGCAAATTCATCGTAAACCAGAAGCAGCTTCCTTCCCCCACCCGGCTCGTCACCCCAATCGTTCCTCCCATCATTTCGACCAGACGTTTGCAAATCGCAAGACCGAGGCCGGTCCCGCCATATTTCCTCGTCGTGGACCCATCGGCTTGGCTGAACGACTGAAACAGCCGTTCGCGGGCTTGCTCGGAAATTCCGATGCCGGTGTCCGTGACGGCAACGCGAATCCTCGCATCCTCCTTCGATTGAGCCTCAACCGTCACTTCCACCACCACGTCGCCGCGTTCGGTAAACTTGATGGCGTTCGCCGTCAAGTTCATCACCACCTGCCGGAGTCGACCCGGATCACCACGCAGATCGCGCGGCACATCGGCATGGAAGAGACAGGCCAGATTGAGCCCTTTGGACGACGCCCGTTCGGCCACCAGGTTCAACGACTCGTCGACGGCAAGACGAAGATCGAATTCAATCGTCTCCAAATCCATTTTTCCCGCTTCGATCTTGGAGAAATCGAGAATGTCGTTGATGATCGTCAGCAAGTGATTGCCGCAGGTTCGAACGATTTCAGCGGATTCCCTCTGCTCGTCGGTCAGTTTCGTATCAAGCAAGAGGTCTGTCATGCCGATCACGCCGTTCATCGGTGTCCGGATTTCGTGGCTCATGGTCGCCAGGAACGCCGACTTGGCCTCGGTGGCGGCTTTAGCTTCCCTCAAAGCGGCATCCAGCTGCTGATTCACATGCTCCAACTGTCGGGCATAATTCTTCTGTGCTTGCTCCGCTTCTTTCCGGCTCGTGATGTCTCGGATAAACGCGCTGAAGATGACGGAGTCCTCGACGGCTAACGGCGTCATGGCGATTTCCACTGGAAACTCCCGGCTGTCGCGCCGGAGACCGATCATTTCGACCAGCCGGTTCGGGAGGGGCCCATCCCTGAGTTCAAGGAGCCGCTGAACATACTCGCGATAGCTGAGTCGCTGGGATGGCGGAAAGATGATATCGGCGACATCACGCCCGATCACCTCGTATGCCGACCAGCCGAACATCTGCTCGGCCTGGGCATTCCACTCGGTAATCCGACCCATGTGATCCATCGTCATCACGGCGTCGAGCGCCGTGTCGATAATGAGGCTGGTCCGGGCTTCATTCTCATGCAGCGCCGCTTCCACTTCAGTTCGTTCGACGAACAGGCCGATCTGTCTGCCGACCGTGCCCAAGGTTCCCAGCAAATCCCAATCCTCAGCCTGAGGCTCGCGGCTGAAGAGCTCTATGACGCCGTATACATTAGCCCTCAGCCAAATCGGGAACGCGCAGGCCGCGCGTAGCCTGCCCGTCGCTTCGACAGGCCCGGGTGCCGCCATGGGGTCTCGCGCGAGATCCTCCACCCACAGTGGCTCGCCGCGGGCCCAACAATGCTCCGGCAGATCGGACCCGGCAGCGTACGCCGCCTGCCGACGACCGCCCATACATTCCTGCCCTACCGCTGCATCGATCGACCAGTTCTGCGCGCAGACAAGGGCTCGCCGGTCCTCTTGCACCCGCCAGAATAGCCCGGCATGCCAATCGAGATTCACGACAATGGCCTGGAGAAGGTCGGGAACCGCTTGTTCGACGGTGGAGGCGCCGGCGAGCACTTTGGCCACAGCGTGCTGAAGCGCTTGCCGACGGTCGGCGCGCCGTTGCTCTGTGAGGTCCCGGACGACGCTAAGAACCGCTTGCACGGTGCCGTCGCCGGCCGGCAGTGGGACGAATGTGATCTCGACCCACCGCACCTGCCCCGATAATCCAACGAGCCGCCCCTTCCCACAGGTTTCTCGGCCTTCCCCGGCCGCCTTATGCATTTCTTCGATCCGCGGACAATCGTTCGCCTGGAGATACGCTCGAACATCGGTCCCCACAATCTCTTCCGAAAAACCCGCTTCGAAGAAGAGGCAGCCGGCAGGATTGATTTGAAGCACCCGGTAGTCGAGCCCAATCACCAAGATCCCATGGGGTTCGGCTTCCAAAATACTCCGGAGCCGCTGCTCGTTTTCCTGGAAGCGGAGTCTCTCGGCCTCCGCGCAGATCCTGGCGCGGCGTGCTCGCTGGGAGGTCCGTATGAGAAAGAAGATCAAGGAAGCGACCAGCACAACATTGGCCGCTGCAATAATCCAGACCATACTCACGCCATCCACGATCATCGCCCCTGCTCCAAGCACATCCGTGACTCTAGCCCAAGTCCCTTGCCCAGGCCTTCGAGTCTGGTATGTGCCGTATCGGTTCATTATGTGGCAACCGGTCCGGTAACACCAGGATTCTGCTGAAACATCGTGTGCATCACGAAAGGATGTACGAGCCCCGGACGGCGGGCACCGTCCAGTCCGACTTTCTTTCCATGTAGCCGACAGGGCGATCTGCACGGTATGATGGGAGCATGATCACAAAAGTGTTGCCACGCGATCGACTCCTCTCCGCGCTTTCCGGTGAACGGGCAAACGGAAAACGGATCGTGTTCACAAACGGCTGTTTCGACTTGATGCATGTCGGACATACCAGATACCTACAAGCCGCCAGGGCCCTCGGCGATGTCCTTGTCGTCGGGGTCAACAGTGATGCCTCGGTCCGTACGCTGGACAAGGCACCCGACCGGCCCATCGTGCCGGAAGCACACAGGGCTGAGGTGCTGGCCGCCTTAGGCTGTGTGGATCTTGTGGTCATTTTCGACGAACCCACTCCGCTCCAGCTCATCGCGGCCGTCCAACCGGACGTCCTGGTGAAGGGAGGGGATTGGATGATCGACCAGATCATCGGCCGGGAAATTGTCGAAGCTCGCGGAGGTGCGGTCAAGACGATCCCGCTGGTTCCCGGCATGTCGACCACGGGGCTTCTTCAGCGCATTCGCTCGGCTGTGAAGTGATGCGTGTCTGAAGCTCAGATCCAACCCCCAGCCTGGCTTGTCCCCCTTCGTTCGGCACTGAGCCAAGGACAAGCTCGCGCCTGTCTGCTTGGGGCGCACGGCTCGACCGCGGCTTGCGCCCTGACCCTACTGAACGACATCCCCCAAGCGACTCCGGATCGAGCCGGTCTCTGTGTGGTAGTGACTCCGAACGACGACTCGGCCGAACGAATCTTCAATGACCTGTGCTTCTTCCATGGACTCATAGGTCGTCCGGTCGAGGACCTGGCGTGGTTCCCGGAGTGGGAAACACTTCCCTACGAAGCGACGGCGCCGCATGTCGGATTGATTGCGCACCGGATGACGACACTCCATCGCCTGCTCATCAACCCGCCCAGCATCCTCGTCACCTCCGTCGCCGCCGCGATGCATCGTGTCATCCCACGCTCGACCTTCGAGCAGGCGATCTTCCACTTCCAAACGGGTGCCGCCTTCGAACGGGAGTCACTGATCACCAACCTCCTTCGCCTGGGATACCGGCGGGTGTCCGTCGTGGAAATTCCTGGAGAGTTCAGCGTCCGTGGCGGCATCATCGATATCTTCTCGACCGCGTACGCGAATCCGGTCCGGGTGGAGTTTCTCGGGGATCATGTCGAATCCATTCGTTTGTTCGACGCCTCGACCCAGACCTCCATCACAAAATTGAACGAGGGCTGGGTGTTGCCGGCGCGGGAATTCGTTCGGCCTCCACATGCGCCGGAGGCGATCGTGCCGATCCAAGCGGATGCGGAGTGGCGAAGCCCTGACCTGTACGATTCCATGGACACCCTGTTCGACTATCTCACAGCGGTTCCTTTCCTCGCGCTCGATCAACTGGATGCGCTGAAAAAAGCCTGCGAGACTGCCTGGGAGAAGATCGACGACGGCTATCTCCGTCATGTCGACCGGGATGCCACCCAGCCGTATCCCTCGCCCGAACGGCTCTTTCTCACCTGGGAGGGCATCCAACAGCGGATCGCGCCCTGGCCCATGTTGGCTCTTGAGCCCCTAGCGGCGCCCGACGCGACCTGGGATCAGACGTTTGTGTTTTCCGCCCAAACGCCCGGCAGCATCGGACTCGGAATCAGGGGTACCGCCTTCAGCCAGACCCTGAGCCTGTTAGAAGGGCTCCGGAACGAACATCGGGTCGTCTTGGTCGCCCGAAGCCGCGGGCAAGTCGACCGCTTGCTCGCCCTGCTCCGAGAACACGATTTACCCGCCGACCCGTGGAACCCGACGGCCTGGTCAAGCCAGCGAACCGGAAAGCGACCGTTTTATGTGCTGCACGGCGATCTGTCGGCGGGGTTTCTCTCCGGAGACTTTCGGCTCGCGCTCCTGACGGAAGAAGAGCTCTTCGCAAAGGGCGCCCGCCACAAACCGCAACCGAAAAGCAGAACCGCGACCTTCCTCTCCTCTTTGGAAGATCTCAACGTGGGCGACTATGTCGTGCATGTTCAGCACGGCATCGCCAAATATCGAGGGCTCAAGCGCCTGTCGGTCCAAGATTTCGAGAGCGACTTCCTGATTCTCGAGTTCTCCGGCGGAGATACTCTCTATGTTCCTCTCGATCGATTGAATCAGGTGCAACGGTACGGCGGAGCCGAAGGCCATGTCCCTCGGCTGGATCGCCTGGGCGGTACCAGTTGGGCCAAGACCACCGCGCGGGTGAAGAAAAACATCGAGGAAATGGCGCAAGAGCTGATCGATCTCTACGCCAACCGCGAACTGGTGAAACGGAATGCCTACGGCTCGACGACGACCCTGTACCACGAATTCGAAGCCGCCTTTGAATACGAGGAAACATCGGATCAGCTCAGGGCCATCGCGGACATCGGCCGCGACATGGAGTCGACCAAACCCATGGATCGGCTGGTCTGCGGGGACGTCGGATACGGAAAGACCGAAGTGGCCATGCGCGCGGCCTTCAAGGCCGTGGAGCATGACCGCCAAGTGGCGGTGCTGGTGCCGACGACGCTCCTGGCCCATCAACACTATGAGAACTTCGCCGAGCGATTCGCGCCCTTTCCGATGCGCGTCGCGCTGCTCTCACGGTTTCAATCGCCCAAGGAGGCCAAAGCGACTCTGAAGGATGTCGGCGCGGGAACGGTCGACATCGTGATCGGCACGCACCGTCTGCTGCAGAAAGACGTGGCATTCCGACAACTTGGCCTCGTCATCATCGACGAAGAACAATGGTTCGGCGTCAAACATAAAGAGCGCCTGAAGCAACTTCGCACCCAGGTCGACGTGCTGACGCTGACCGCCACTCCCATTCCGCGCACCCTGCAAATGGCGATGTCGAGCGTGCGGGATCTCTCGATCATCGACACCCCGCCGGCCGGACGACTGGCGATCAAGACGGAAGTGGTCCGGTTCAGCGACAAGGCCGTGCGAGACGCCATCCTGCGTGAACTCGGGCGTGGCGGACAGATCTATTTCGTCCACAATCGAGTCGAAACCATGGAACGGATCGGGGCATGGCTGCATCAATTGGTTCCCGAAGCCCGGATGGTCATGGCCCACGGCCAGATGGATGCGAGGCCGTTGGAAGCCGTGATGCTGAAATTCGTGAAGCGCGAGGCGGATGTCCTGATCGCTTCGGCCATCATCCAGTCCGGGCTCGATGTCCCCAACGCCAACACCATCATCGTCAATCGGGCCGACCTGTTCGGCCTCGCGCAGTTGTACCAATTACGCGGGCGAGTCGGGCGTGGCGGAGAGCAAGCTTACGCGTACTTCCTGATTCCCGATGAAGGGACATTGACCGGCGATGCCCAGAAGCGATTGATCGCGATTCAACAGTTCACGGAGCTGGGATCCGGGTTCCGTATCGCCGCGGCGGACCTTGAGATTCGAGGGGCCGGCAATCTTCTGGGCAAACAGCAGTCGGGGCATATCGCCGCGATCGGGTTGGATCTCTACATGCAAATGGTGGAGCAGGCAGTTCAGCGGTTGAAGGGGCATGTGATCGAGGAAGACCCCGACCCGACATTGCAGTTCCCGGTTTCGGCGTTTATTCCGGAACAATATGTGACCGACCCGCACCACCGTCTGTCCCTCTATAAACGGCTGACGGCTTGCGGTCAGATCGGTGAGCTGGCTCTGTTGCATGGGGAGATTCAGGACCGTTACGGTCCCCCTCCGGAACCGGTCGAGCGACTGCTTGAAGTCATGCAACTCCAGACCCACGCCAAACGTCTTCGCCTGGCTTCGATCGAGGTGCACGACCAGACGACCAAAGTTGTGTTCCACCCGAAGGCCGTCATCCCCGAGAGCTCCGTCCACCGATTGATGGATCAGCTGAAGAAGCGGCTGCGCCTCCTGAGCCCCGTCGCATTCGAAATTCAGATGCGTCATAGCGATTGGCCCTCGCTTTTTTCGGAACTCAACGCAATCTTGCAAAGCCTCGATCTCTGTGATACCAAGACCATCCAAAGGGATACGACTGTCTCGTAAGCGAGATCGATTGGCGCCGCAACTTATGATGCCCTTCCGGTTACTCATATTCCGAAGAACATATTGCCTCCCTGGACTACTCGCCGGCCTCTTAGCCGGTGTGGGGCCGGTGATGTCCGGATGTGGCGAGCGACATGAAGAACCGGTCGTCGCCCTGGTGAATGGGCGAGCCATCACCCAAACCGAATTTGACTTTCGGTGGGGCGAACTCTCCAAGGCCACGCGCTCCCGCTACGAGAAGGAGGGGGGCAAGCAACGATTCCTGGACGAACTCATCACCCGAGAGCTGTTGATGCAGGAAGCCCGTCGCCGAGGGCTCGATCAAGACGATAGCATTCGAGACAAGACACAGCGGTATAAGGAACAGTTGATTCTCGACGAGCTGCTGAAAGACAAGCTCCAATCCAAGGTCGAGCTCACCCAGGCCGAACTCGACGCCTATTATGAAAAGCACGCCAGCCAGCTCTTGGATCCCTTGAAGGCCGATGTCTCGGTGATGCTGCTCCCTAATGTGTATGCCGCCAAGGACCTGGAAGCACAGGTGCATCGCGGCGGTAATTTTTCCAAGTTTGCGCAGCGCTACTCGATCGACGAAAAGACGAAATCGAAGGGCGGCGAGCTGGGGCCCTACCGGAAAGGTCTGGTCCCCCCCGAGGTCGATGCCGTCATTCACACCCTCAAACTTGGGATCGTCAGCGCGCCGATTAAGACCGACCACGGCTATTACCTGGTCGTGCTGACCCCGCTCGACGAAGCCATCATCCAAGCCGACTTGGCGACGCAGGAACGACTCCGACAAGAATTATTGTCCGATAAGCGCCGCAAACGATTCGAAGAAGTCATCGCCGACATTCGAGCCAATGCCGCGGTTCGCTTTGCCGAAGCCTCCCGCCATATCACCGAGGACACCGGGAAACGCTGACTCGAGGATGTTGCAAAAGCCGACCTACTCGATATCCACCAACCCGCCGCTTCGTGTAGAATCATGCATCAGAGCTCTCTGCCGCAAGATGAACGCACCATGAGACACGCATCGGTCGGATCGGATCGGCTGGTCCGATTCAAATTGCCGCTCGCCCTCTTGATGATCGCGCTGTGGCCCCCGGCCTTTTCCGAGGCCCGGCTACAAGATCGCATCGTCGCCATCGTCAATTCAGAATTGATCATGTGGTCGGATGTGAAGCGTGAATTTGAAACGGAGCACGAGCGGCTTTCCCGCGAGCACGCCGGAAGCGACCTCGCCCAACGGTTGAAAACAGCGGAGTATATGGCCCTGACGAAGCTCATCGAGCGGCGATTGCAACTGCAGGAAGCCAAGGCTCAAAAGGTTCAAGTTTCCGATCTGGAAGTGAAGCAAGCCCTCGAGCAGATGAAGCGGCAAGGCAGCCCCCTCGACACCGCCAATCCAAGCGATCTGCAGACCGTTCGCGACCAGCTCCTCCTCATGCGGGTCACCGACCAGCATATTCGCGGCAACATCACCGTCGGAGACTCCGAGCTCAAGCGGTTCTACGAGGAACATCGCGACCGGTTCGCGCTTCCCGAAGAATACCAACTGAGCCAGATCCTCATTCGACCGCGCTTCTCCGATGGATTGGCCGAGACCTTGACCAAGGCCCGCCGAGCCATGGACGACTTGAAACGAGGCGACAAGTTTGAAGACGTCGCCATGCGGTACTCCGACGGCGCCAACGCCTTACAGGGCGGACGACTCGGATTGGTCCGGCAAGGGGAACTCATCCCGACCATCGAACAGGCCGTCGCTCAGTTAGTGCCTGGAGGGATTTCCGATCTCATCGAGAGCCCTGAGGGAATCCAGATCATCCGCATGGACGACAGAAAGCCGAAACAGTTTCGCCGATACGAGGACGTCCGGCGAGAAGTGCAGGAGCTGGTCTATCAGCGGAAGAGCGACGACATGTATCAGTCGTGGCTGGTGGATCTCAAGAACAAGGCCTACATCGAGATCAAGTTCGAACAAGCGGCCGATAAAGCTCAGTCGCAGCCTGTACGGTCATCACCATAAACGGAGATCACAAAACATCCGCGCGAAGGCTGCCGGCCACGTCGCGAATGGCTCTCCACATCCGATCCCGCCCATCCCCGGTCACCGATGAGTACGGAATCAACATCTCCCCCTCGGCGAGTCCTAAGGCTCGATGGGTCTGGCTGAGCGTGCGGACCCGTTCGCCGGGCTTCAACTTATCGACCTTGGTCGCAACGACGAGGGGATTCCGGTGGATCGAACGAAGCCACGCGAGTGTCTGGCAATCCTGATCGGTCGCGACCCGGCTGTCCACTAACATCACGACCACGAGTAACGACGCTCGACCGACAAGGTAGTCTTCCATCAGCGGCCCCCACTGGGTGCGGACCGATTTCGACACTTTGGCGAATCCATAGCCGGGCAGGTCCACGAGATGGAATTGCGAAAGATCCGGGTCGGAGGTCGAGACGAGAAACACGTTCACGGCCCGCGTCTTGCCCGGCGTCCGGCTGATCTTTGCCAGATCCCGACGATTGAGCAACGAATTGATCAACGACGACTTGCCCACATTGGAGCGCCCCACGAAGGCCACCTCGTGGAGAGTGCCGGCAGGAAACTGTTCTGGAGACAGACAACTTTTGATAAACTCAGCGGCGAAGATTTTCATGTCGTTACCCCGCAGTATTCATGACGGTTCGTGGCGATATGGCGAAGTCGCGTTGCGAGACGGGCACGCGGAGCCCTGAGAAAGCGAGGCATACTTGAAACAGTATGTCGAGGTTGCGAAGGGCGAACCTGCCCGCCGAAGGCTCGTCGTAGCAGCGAATTCGCGATTGCAGTAGAAGCGTTCATGAATAGTGCGGGTTAGGCTGATCAATGGATGCAAGACAGAAGTCCGATCACAGTCCGACCTTTCTGCGTCACTACACATACGACCCTCCTCCGCCCAAGTCAACCGGCCGGCGCAGGGTGACTCGTGTGCTCCTCTGGAGCACCGCACTCATCGGACTTCCGTTGGGCCTCCTGGTCATGGGCTGGCTGATCATGCTTCCCGACACCGACCTCCTGGCAAAGACCAACCCGACCTCGACGGCCCTGATGGATGCTCGACAGGCGCAGGCGACGAAACAACGTCACGCGAGCGGACGGCAGTGGATGTGGGTGCCGCTCTCACGTATCTCTCCTCACCTTCGCCATGCGGTCGTGGCAGCTGAAGATGCCTCGTTTTTCACTCACGAAGGATTCGACTGGGAAGGAATGAAAGAGGCCGCGAAATACAATCTCGAAGCAGGCGAATTCAAGCGTGGAGGAAGCACCATTACCCAGCAGCTGGCCAAAAACCTCTACCTGTCATCCGAACGGTCCCTGTTCCGAAAAGCGCGGGAAGCACTGATCACGCGCTCCCTCGAACAGCATCTGACGAAAAAACGCATTCTCGAGCTGTACCTCAATGTCGCCGAATGGGGGGCACGGCATCTATGGCGCCGAAGCTGCGGCCCGTCATCACTTCGGGAAGTCGGCCGAGGACCTGACGATCGACGAAGCTGCCTGGCTGGCGGCCATTTTGCCGTCTCCACGCAGATACGATCCCCTTCGGAAAACGACCTTCCTCACTCGCCGCCACGAACGTATTCTAAAATGGATCGATCGGCAATCCGCAACGCCCGTGCCCATCGCCGATGAGGAGATGCACTAGTATGGCATGGCAAAAGAGAGTCCATCCATTGCGGCCATAGTTCGATTCGGCTAGGATGCCGCCCCATATGTCACGTCATGTCATGACTTTGAGAAATGCCAAATTGGAATCTCAAACTTGAAATCACAATCTGTAATCTTGCCGAATCTGCCGTGGGATCTAGAGTCGCAAGATGCAACCTTAAAGGAGGAGGGACGGGGTGAGCAACGTCATACCAATTGAACGAATTGAGCGGACGATCCTTCTGGTCAGAGGCCATAAGGTCATTCTAGACCGAGATCTGGCCGCTTTATATGGCGTGGCCACAAGAGGCTTGAATAAGGCCGTCTCCAGAAATCTCGAACGGTTCCCGGCGGATTTCATGATGCAGCTCACAAGGTCAGAGTTCAGCAACTTGAAGTCCCAATTGGGAACATCAAGTTGGGGCGGAACCAGGAAGTTGTCGAGAGCATTTACTGAACAAGGTGGCGATGCTTTCTGGAGTCCTTCGCAGTAAGCGCGCAATACAAGTCAACATTGCCGTTATGCGAGCTTTTGTTCGCCTGAGAAGCATGATCGCGTCGAACAAGGAAGTACGACACTCAATTCAAAGTCGTCTTCGACGCCATCCGGGAGCTTATGACACCTCCAAACACTCCCGTTCGGCGGATTGGGTTTCAGCGCGAAGGTGCTAAGTGAAAAGATGGGGCATGGCTCACAAAGTCCTAGGTGAAACCTATTAGTCCGTCGGTTCACTGCCAGTATCGCCTACCTCAGTAAAATCCTGCTCACCGAAGATGGCTGATTCGTAGGTGTAGTGTTTGAATTCAAGCAGGTTGTGGGACGGGTCCTCCAGGAAAAACGTGCGGTGCTCGATGCGCGTGCCGGGAAAGCGCACGCGCGGTTGCTGGTAAAAAGTAAGGCCTTTCGCCTTGGCTCGATCGGCCAACGCCTGCCATTCCTCCAGCGAGAGAAACACCAGCCCGAAATGACTGGGGTAGATTCCTTTCTGCTTCGAAGGTTGTTCCGGCACGAGATGCGCCACAAGCTGATGGCCAGCCAAGCCAAGTGTGACGGCGTGTTTCGATCTCCGTCCAACGGAACAGCCGAGGCCATCCACATAGAACCGTAGCGTGGCTTCGACGTCGTGAATCGGAAAGGCGAGATGGAAAATTCTATTCGCCATACTTGTTCACTTATGTGAATGGAATGGTCAAGAGTACTCTTCCATAAGAATATAATGCTCTCGTGACCTACCTAACGTGTCGTAGAGTTTATAGCTTTTGCCCTGTTGTTATAGAAACCTAAAGACCGCAACTCTAGCTTTTCAAATTCTTTTGCTTTTATAGGGTATGGTCCCATCTCGATGTAATCACGCCCGTGAACTAGCTTCTGATCTGGCATTGCGCGGAATAGTTTCTCTCTCATCTCTGAATAATCATAAAATCCTTTTCTCTCGCTACTCCCCTTACCTTTCTTTTGGTTAACCTGCGCTGTAATCCACGCGTACTGAGTAGACGAACCGGGATCCGCCCTTGGTTGAGCGATGAGGATGAGGGCGAGAGAAAGCACCGGGAAGGGGTACTTATTTTCATCATTAATTTTCCTAAGATCATCCATCAGAGGATTAATTGAGAACCGCATATCAAACGACCAACTCCCCAGCCATTTGAGTTCGATTCCAGCTCTAATGTCCGGAAACTTCTGCCACTCATTCGTGGAGGGATTATCTTTGGAAGAACCAAATGGAGGACCATTGTATATAACAATGTCGATAAACTGCTTTTCGCAACCAATATAAACTTCTGTCGAAAGATCATGTCTAAGAATTGCTTGGAGTCTATAAGCCCATTCAAACTGCACCCACCTCTCACACGAGTGTCCATGAAGCAACCACCATAAAAGGCGCTCGCTGATTGTGGAGTCATTTACGAATTATCGATTGACTCTTTCGATGATGCTTCCATCTAGCTGATTCAAGTGCCCCTCAATGCCACTTGGTCAAGTAGGCTTTTATCGAACACATAAAATGAAAAGTAGTATAGATGCCTTGATTAGCTTTATCTATGCATAAATCTCCAGACAAGCATTCAAATCTATTCGGCTAAAGCGTATGAATGTCCGACCCGCAAAACCCCACCGTCTCTCGCTCCTCCATCGATTCTCCAGACTTCGAGGCTTCCTTGCGCTGTAGACGAAGCACTTCCACGCTCTTCAACAAAGAGTTGTCTGTAGGTTCGCAACTATCGTGTGCGCATTCGAGCAGGGCGTTTACCACGATTTCTTGAACATAGGCCATCGAGAATCCTTCAGACCGTCGAGCCGTCGTCTCAAGCGCCGATTCGGAGAAGAATGTTCCTCCTTTTCTGCGGAGAAGTTCAAGACGTTGTTCATACTTAGGCAACTCAAACCGCCAGACCCGGTCGAACCGGCTTGGACGATGGATCAGCGCTGGGTCAAGCTTATCCGGCTCGTTGCAGGTTGCGATCACCAGCACGCCGTTCAAGACCTTGAGCCCATCCAAGAGGTTCAAAAAGTGGGATAGCGAAATCCCCTTGGCCTGCACCATTCGGTCGAGATCCTCCAGCAAGACAACCGCCGGCGTACACCCCTCGGCTAGATCCAAGGCGTTACGGAGCATGCTGTCGTCCACATCCGCTGTCCCCAGCACGGAAATGAACTTCGCAGGCGTGTTAAAGGCCAGAGTCTTGAGCGTGAGTGTTTTCCCGCAACCTGGCGGCCCTGCAAACAGAAATCCTCGACGGTGGGGGAGGCCTAGGGCCGCGTACCGCTCCTGGCCGGCAAAAAAGCCATCCGTATTGACCCGAATGTCCTGCGCCATGGGAGGCGGCAGCACCAGATCATCCCACGAACTCGCGGTCACCGGAATATTGTCGCCATTGACGACATAGATTTCCTTCTTCTTTTGCTTGAGTCTGGCTTTGCCGTACCGATCCAGGACGAGAAGCAGGTCTCGAAAGGCAGCAAGGGACTTGGTCGCAACGAAATAGATTCCAAAGCAGCCCTTACCCAACATAGTGAGAACGTGCGACAATGGATCTCTTGACCGTTCCAAATCAATTCAATGGTCCCTCGCCAGCCATAGGCGTTGGCTTCTTCTGAAGCACCATTCAGGGCACCTGCTTCGGACGCAGCGCAGATGGGCATCACATTCCGAAACGCTCCCGCCCCAACGAGCGGGAGGGCGGTGCGGCATGTGATCGCCGTCGGATGCCACTCTCGGAGGCAATCCAATAGGTAGTTCAGCGACAGCTCCTCAGCCGAGTCGCTACCAAATTCATGAACCAGCCAACCTGCCTCGCGCGGATGCGCGGCGAGAAACCGGCTACTTTGTCTCTGGAGAAACAGGGACTCACTCATGTCTCCCTCCTTCTTGATGTGCAAGGAAACCCTAGCACGGAGGTGCGACAGAATAAGTCGTTGGGCGTTGGAGAGAGATTAGCGGGAGGATCGATATGATTGGACGGCGGCGGCCAACTGACCGGAAACCTGATCGATCAGCGCCTGCGGACCCAGTACCTTCGCCCCAGGCCCGAAAGACAAAACCCAGGCGGTCAATTCATCGAGACCGCCGCACAGCATGGTCAGAATGACGGAGCCGTCCTTCTGGGACTGAAGCTTCTGTGTCGGATGCCAGCTTCGTTCTTTGACGAAATAGGCCCACTCAGGCGCAATCCAGATCTTCACTTCCTGTGGTGGCTCGTCGATCAGCCCGAATGCACGGTCGAGGCGGTCCGCAAGAGGATCAGACTGGGGCAGCTTGAACATGTCTTCCGTGACCGTGACGGTCTTGATTCGCTCCAGCGCGAATGTCCTCGTCGCTCCCGCTTGATGGGAATACCCGCTGAGGTACAGACCGTACTGGTACAGAATCAGCCCGTAAGGATCCACTTTATAATCTTGTGCGCGTTCTCCCGGTTTCCGATAGCCGTGCACAACAACCGTAAGCTGGCGAAGCAATGCCTTGCGGATGGACTCGATGACTTGCCTTTGAGCGGCATAGGCCCGGACCGGCCGTTGAAGCGGCGCGAACGTTGTCACGATGCGCTCAAGATGATTTCTGACTTTATCGGGCAGACCTGACTCGACTTTCCTGATGACGGACTCCAGATCGTCAACAAACGGCGTTCCTTTCAAATACGCTAAATGCCTCTGAGCAAGATAAAGCGACATCAGCTCGTACGGTGATACCACTACCTCCAACCCCTTGAAGCCGAGAGGCAGCCGCCATCTTCCCTCTTCCTGCTCTAATGGATAACCTGAGTCCTCAATCTGTTGCAGATCTCTATGGATCTGGCGCTTCGTGACTTGTAGCTCTTCGGCCAGTTCGCCGACCATTGCCCCTCCACGAAGGCGGCGAAGCATGACCGTGATACGCGCGACCTGACTATAGCGTTTAGGTTTCCGCCCTTTACGAGGAGGCACAGGAGTCCTCAGCTATCGGAAGGTGTCGTTGACCACCGGGTTTCCGCGTCCAGCCCAGTACCCGGCCATCATGTGGGAGGTGGAATGACGAATGGTGAATCGTCCTTGAGAAGTGAGGACCAGGCATCCCGCAGCTCCATGAATACGAGCGACCAGTTTCTGCAGCACAAGTCGTGCGGCAGTGGCTGGGGTTTTTCCTTGACCTACTCGATCACAGATCTCTTTGGCGAGTGCCAAGCGCATGATGCCCTCGCCCAATCCTGTCATCGATACGGCGCCGGTCTCATTGTCGGCATAGACCCCACAGCCGATGATCGGCGTATCCCCGACTCGTCCCGGTAACATGCGATCGATCCCACCGGTCGAGGCGCCGGCGGCAACCGTCCCGGCCCGATCGAGTGCGACGGCTCCAACCGTCCCATGTTTTTCTCGGTTTTGTGCAATTTTTCGGAGAGCCGTTTCATAGGAAAACCGGCGAGGCTTGCCCGTGAACGATTGGCGCTCCATCTTGAAATGCCTGGCGAACTTCGTCGCCATCGGCCCGACGAGCAAGACATGATCCGTGTCTTCCATCACGCGTCTGGCGGCGCTGATCGGATGCACGACCCCTTCGATCGAGACCACCGCACCGGCGCGTAAACTTTCTCCCTCCATGATGGACGCATCCATCCGCCGCGCTCCGTCGAGTTGCAGATGCGCTCCTGTTCCCGCATTAAAGAGTCCGCTGCCCTCAAGCGCGCGGATGGTCTGTTCAACGGCAACGAGCGCGGAGCTGCCCCGATCCAGTAAGTGATACCCGACTTGCAGCGCGGCACACAGGCAGGCGGCTTGTGGTGAAGTCATCGCGCGGGAGCCCGCCCCCCCGTGCACGAGGATGATGGGGCGGACAGATTTCAATTCAAGAGCAAGTCCCGGGTCTTCCGATAGGCGGGATTCTGCATGCGATCGAGATCGGACCGCACAAAACCCAGACCTGTCACGCAGAGTTCGAAGTTCTCGGACAGTTTTTGAAACAAGGGCAAGCTGGTGTCCGCATCATCGCGGCCGATCTGCGCCACGATTCCGTACGACCGCTTGCCGGTCTTCACATAATCCACGAGGAAGTCCTTGTGATAGATGCGCCCGGCCGACTTGAGGCGGCGAAGGTACTCGGGAAACAATCCCGCCATGAAGAGGGTGAAATCACCGATGTGACGATGGACATCCCGTTCACGGTCCAGCGATTGGGCTTCGAGCATGACCTCGGACTCGAAGAGCAAGTCCACAACCGAATCGACCTGCCGGTTCTCTTGATTTCTGATCTTATAGAGCTGATCCGTATGGGTAAAATCGACCAGGAGGTTGGAGACGTATGACGTGACTTTGGCATCGGGCCAGCCGAGATGTTCCGTAAAGCTCTTCTCGGTGAGGGCGCCGAAGAGTTGTCGGAGCGGATGTCGTGGAGGAACTTGAGTGCCCATCTCCACCTCCTGCGAAGACCGAATGAGGCCTGACTCAGTATATCAGATCTCGGCCACAAACCGGCTTCCACTCTTGTTGATTCTATCGGAACTCACCGCTGGATCTTGAGCCAGGACTAGCAAACTACGATTCCAGGTGTTCAAACAGACCATCATTCTCACTGCCCACCCTAGCGCGCCAAGACGCGCATTTCACCGAACAAGGCCGCAGCGAGTGAAGAGGCGAATCATAGATAGCTTTCACCCGCCCACCCATCACCTGTATGAACAGGCGCTTGCCCAGGCCGTACGTTGAGCCTCTGAGCGATGCGAGAACGCCGCTGGCGGACTGTTTCAACACCCTGCTAGCGCTCCTCCCTGCTGTCCACCACAAATGTCACCGGCCCGTCGTTCACCAAGGCCACCTGCATATGCGCGGCAAACACACCGGTTTCAACCGACGTCCCGCATGCCCGCAGCTCAGCCGCGACCTGCTCGTAGAGGCGCTTGGCGTCATCAGGGAATCCAGCGCCATCAAAGCTCGGGCGGCGGCCGTTGATCGTCCGGCCCAGCAGCGTGAATTGGGAGACGAGCAACACTCCGCCTCCGACCTCCGTGAGCGATCGATTCATCTTCCCCTGCTCATCGGCGAAGATGCGGAGTGTCCGGATTTTGTCGACCAGATACTTCACATCGGACGCGTCGTCGCCTTTCGCGACCCCCAACAAGACCATCAAGCCATGTTGAATCCGGCCCACGACGTTGCCCTCAACTTCAACCGAGGCACTGGTGACCCGCTGGATTACCGCTTTCATGATGAGCGTTATAGTCAATCGTCAACGGTCATTCGTGATTCTTCATCGGCCGCAGACGAAACCATAGGTATCTTCATCCTTGACCATGGACCGATGACTAATGACCTGCTTTTAAACAACGCAGCGTGTCCTCAAGAGAGAGCAATTTGCGCTTCATGGACAACCCGCCGGAAAACCCGCCGAGCGAGGCATCGTGGGCGACAATCCGGTGACAAGGAATCACGATCGGCAACGGATTCGCGCCGACGGCGTTGCCGACCGCGCGGGCATACTGTGGTCCGCCGACACGCGCGGCGATCCATTGATATGAACGGAGTTTGCCGTAGGGGACTCGCTGCAACGTCCGCCAGACCTGCCGCTGGAACGATGTTCCCTGCGACAGATCAAGCGGCACATCGAAGGTATTCCGCTTCCCGGAAAAATAATCGAGCAGTTGGCGACGGGCTGCTTCCAATCCTACGGATTTTGCTTGCTGCAATGGCCCGTCTGACTGTGCCCTCAAGTCAGACTCCACGGCCCGTTTCGACCGTTTCGGCAATACGATGGCTTGGATCCCCTTCGACGATTCAGCGATTCCCATCCAACCCCAGGGCGAATGAAAGATCATCGCGCGATGCATAGACCACTCCTTGTCATCCGGATACTCTGACACCATAAAAATTGTCTAGCAGGCTGTTCAGAAAGGCTGTCCAGCAAGGCCGCAGCGAGTGAAGTGGCGCGGCGTACGCTTTGGTACGTTGAGCCTCTGAACGATGCGACCTGTCTCGCAGAGCCGCTTCGGCAAGGCGGGGAATGATGCTGGCGGCCTTTATCAACGGCCTGCCACCCGACCCAATTTCTTGCGCGCCATTCCCCACACCACTCCGAGTTCCTCGGATCGCAACAATGCGTGGACACCGAGATACCCGCCGACACTCAATCCAATGGCGGCGAAAAGCAAGGCGGATTTCGCCACCCACTCCGCGGGATGATTCCAGATCCGCGCCTCAGCCACCCACCAACAGGCCACCACGATGGGCACACAGGCCACCAGCACTCGTCCGGCTGAGCGGATCACTGATTTCCACTCGATACCGCCCAGCCTCCGATTCAACACCACCACGAGAATTCCGCCATTGACCATCGCGGCCAGCGCCGTCGCAAGCGCCAGCCCTGCCGCTCCAAGGCGCGACATCAGCGCCAACGAAAACAGGATGTTCGCCACCACCGCAATCGCGGCGGAAACCGCCGGCGTGGTGGTGTCTTTCAATGAATAGAACGCCGAGACGATAATGCGCACTCCCCCGAATGCCCACAAACCGAGGGAATAACACAGCACAGCAAAGGCGGTTTCAGCGGTATCGTGTGCCGTGAACGTGCCGTGCTCGAAAAAAAGATGCACGATCGGCGTCCGCAACAGAATCAAACCCGCCATCGCCGGCAGAATGATAAAGAGGATCATGCGCAGACCGAAACCGAGCGTCGTGCGTAATTCGTCCAGCGCGCCCCGTGCCGCTTGCGCCGATAAGGTGGGGAGGATGGCCGTGGCCAGGGCGACGCCGAAAATGCCGAGCGGAAATTGGATGAGCCGCATGCCATAAAACAGATAGGTCGGACCACCGGCAAAAAACGACCCCAGAATCGTGCTTACCGTGATGTTGATCTGTGTCACCGACAGCCCGAGCAACGACGGAATCATCAGCCGACCGATCTTTCGCACACCGGGATGGCCGGGATTGAACGTGAATCCGAACAACATGCCGCGCAGCTTGAGCCCCGGCAATTGCATGGCAAACTGCGCCGCGCCGCCGGCGACGACACCGATGGCGACACCGAGGATGGGTTCCCGCATGGTCGGCGCAAGAAAGAGCGAGCATCCGATGATGAACAGATTGAAAAAGACCGGAGAAAACGCCGGAGCCGCGAAGGCCCGCAGGGAATTGAGAATCCCCATGGCCAGCGCGGCGAGGCTGATAAAAATGAGATAGGGGAACATGATGCGCGTGAGCAACGTCGTCATTTCGAGCCTGGCCGGATCATCATGGAACCCAGGAGCCAAGAGCCAGACAATACCCGCCGCCCCCAAAGTCCCGAGCATGGTAATGCCGATCACAATGGTCAGGAGCGTCGTGAATACGGCGCTGGCCAACTCCCACGCATCCTGTTTGGACTTGAGCGTGTGATATTCGGTGAAGACAGGAATGAACGCGGCGGACATCGACCCCTCGGCAAAGAGCTCACGGAGCAGATTCGGAATACGATAGGCGACGAAGAAGGCGTCGGCCGCCGGCGTGGCGCCGAAGAGCTTGGCGAGGACCATGTCACGGATGAAACCAAGAATTCGGCTTGAGAAGGTCGCAACCCCGATCATCCCAGCCGCTTTGACGACCGATTGATTCTCGTCCTGAGGTTTGGTGGGAGCGCCGGTCGAAACGGTAGGCTCTGACATGGACGGGATTCTAGCGGAACGCTCGCGGGGCGTCTATCGATGCGGCGATTTCATTGCAATCCTCAATCGGCTCAGACGGCGAGCACTATGCGGCCGCCAAGCTGCGCGAGCTGCCTTTCATCTTCTGTGCCGGCAGCCGTTCTCAATGTGGGTAGCCGAAAGACTGAGGGAAGAAGTCAAAAAAGCCGGTTGATCGCTCGCAAGCAACCGGCCTCTGGCGCCTGTCAGACCCGTCGCCAGAGGTCTCGGTGCCTGATCACGCCGCGAGTCGTTGAACAGGCGGCCGACTCGTGATGGTTACGACGTTTGCGTCCACGTCCCGCGACCTCACAGCCTTGGCCTGCGGCTTCATCTCCAAGGTTCCATTGAACACCACTCCCTCTTCCATCGAAAGGACCGGTGTGATCAAACTCCCTTGCACCACGGCCGGAGCACGGAGCACAATCTGGTCCTTCGCGTGAATATCGCCATGGATGGTTCCTTGGCACACGACGGTCCCGGCCGAGACCTTGGCCTTGAGCACTGCCTCAGGCCCAACGAGCAAGCCGCCGTCGGTGTGAAGTTCGCCGTCCAGGGCGCCATCAATCCGTACCGTGCCGGAATAGGTCAGGATCCCCTTGAACTCAACATCCTTGCCGATGAAGGCCACCTCATCCGGCAGTACCGGCCCACCCTGTGGCGGGCTGCGCTTGTCCTCCACCCACCGTTCTCGTTCCACTTCTCCCTCTCCTGCCTCCTCCTGTTTCCACATGATCGGGCTCCCTCCTTATCCGAATAGTCCACCTGAGCTGAGACGGTCTCGCCAAGTCTCTTATCTATCGGTTGACTTCAGGGTTTTATTGAGTGCTGAAGGGAAGGGAGCGAGTTTTCATGGTTCTTGAACCACTTCGTTCGATAATTCATCAGGGTTGTCTCCTGGACGACCAGGGCAGACCTCAGCGAGAAGAACACCGCACGTCTGGATACTCTGGCATAAGCCACCGACGACATCTCCTGTCTTCAATCGGTCGACCGCTGCCTCGACAACCCTCGACCATTGCTCACTCGGCACTCGCTGAAACAAAGGTCGATCTGCCAACACATGGATCTGGTGCTCCAAGAGAGACACTATGATCAGCACACCGGTTCGCTCGCGAGTCTGAGAGACGGCATGTTGCGCGAAGGCCCGCTCAGCCCTGAGCCTCACTTTATGTCGCATCCGCTCGGTCAGTGTGAGCAGGCGAATGATCGGGACAAGAGTGCCGAGCCATATTCCTGCCCCATAGGCCAGGACTGTCACCAGTACCAGCCAGGCTGCATTGGAAGCATGCCAGCCCCAGGGAAGCCAGAATAGTTCCGTGCTCAACAGCAGCGTGAGGGTGGACAAGGCAAGGATCAGCCCAGACCAATGTTGCGCGTCGCGGTAGAGTCCGGAACGGCTGACGACCATCGGGACGATTTCCGCATTCGTATGTAGTTCGGCCTCATGGACCGCCAGCCTGATCCGCTCCCGCTCTTCGGCTGTCAGTCGAAGCCCCTCACCAGTTTCCACTGGCACCTCCTCCCCCGAAACTGCCGCCGCCTCCACTAAAGCCGCCCCCGCCGAAGCCTCCACCACCAAGAGAGCCTCCACTCCACCCACCGCCGCGACTGCTGTACCAAAGCCAATCATCCATCCCCCGGTGTCCGGTCCTGTTTCCCGTCCCGGACAGACCGATGACCCAGAGCAGCAGCAGGGTTATCCCACTCGCGACGAGCGCCGGCACAAGCCAGGGCGCCAGCAGCGTCGAGAGCCCTGCGCCCACAACCGGACCGACGAATCGATGGATGTTCATGAACACGAGCCCCACGAGCAATCCAACCACGACGGCCACGACGACCTGTTCGATGACATCGCTCTTCTGTCGAGGGACTGTCTTCTCGGACGCCTGATAGGTCCCCTCGATTGTCTTTAGAATGGCGGTGATTCCCGCCGCGACTCCGCCCGGCATATCGGCGGCGCGAAACCGAGGCACGATCTCATTCCTGATGATTTGTGCCGATCGAGCGTCCGTGAGGACACCCTCCAACCCGTACCCGACTTCGATACGGACCTTGCGTTCCTGGATCGCCACCAACAGCAAGGCGCCGTTGTCGGTGCCTTGCTGCCCGAGTTTCCAAGTCGTCGCGACACGATGCGAGAATTCCTCGAGCGGTTCACCTTCGAGAGAGGGAACGATCAGGACGGCCACTTGATTGCTCGACTGCGCTTCATGCGCCGCCAGTTGAGTGGTCAGTGACTCAACCGTGGAATTCGGCAAGATGTGGGCGAGATCGACGACTCGTCCGGTCAATGGAGGAACATCGAGCGCAGAAGCGGAGGTTGCGAGGGAGAACGTGGCGGCTGCCAGGCAGCAGCAGAATGCGAGGCGAGTCATGCTGAGTAATCTCAACCTGCTCCTCTGTCTCACCCTCGGTTCAAAATTTCACCTCAGGCGGCTTTGCCACTGCCTTTTCATCGGCAACGGTAAAATTCGGCCGTTCTTCGAGGTGGAGGAGAAACTTGGCCGTCAGGTTGGTCGGGAAATATCGGACCATCTTGTTGTATTCGGCGACTCGATCAATGTATCGCTTACGCGCCACGGCAATCCGGTTTTCCGTCCCTTCCAGCTGGCTTTGGAGGTCTCTGAAATTTTGGTCGGCCTTGAGGTTCGGATAATTTTCGGCGATCGCGATCAGTCGGCCTAAGGCCGATGTCAGTCCCGCTTGAGCTTTTTGAAACGCTTCAAATGCGGCCGGATCTTTGAGAACCTCGGGCGTCACTTGCATCCCGGTCGCCTTGGCTCTGGCATTCACAACCCCCTCAAGGGTCTCTTTTTCATGCGCCGCATAGCCTTTGACCGTCGCAACGAGGTTCGGAATGAGGTCGGCCCGGCGCTGGTATTGATTGATCACTTCACTCCATGCCGCCTTCGTATCCTCATCCAGGCCTTGGAGGTCGTTGTACCCACAACCGGAGACCAAACACCCACTGATCATCGCCAGAGTGATCACCGTCTTTTTCCACCAAGTACGCCCCATACCGTCCCTCCTTCGCCAGTAGAGCAGGATGCAGTGTCCCCTCATCTTGCGATCATGCTACCATGGGCATAATCATTAAGATATGTCGGTCAAGAGGGCCCATGCCACGGAAACCATCGATTCAGGAACCTGGCGGGTTTCAAGTACGACATCGCGTTCTTGGTGTCTATCAAGGTCGGGCGATCGACCTTGTCTTCTGGCACCCCTCGTCAGGCATGCCCGAACACGGGCTCTATCGATTTTCAACGCAAGACAAGGCCCAGACGTTGATCGATGCGTTCTCCTCGGCAGTCTCGGAACCGATGGATCAAAACGATTTGACCATCGAGCCGTACGATCGCGCCGAACATGATCGCCTGATCAGCGATAATCCGTTGCCGTCTGCCTGGGAGATGCCGACCTAGGCCTGAAGATCGGGGCTAGCCGGTGACGATCGGCTCGACGGCCTTGGAGAGAACAGTGGACGTGGAACCCGAATGTGATTGGATGAATGTCTGTAGACGTTTGTTCTCTTGAGCTTTGCGGAGAAACTTGAAGGCAATGCCGCGCACACTCACGGACCGTACCATGGCAGCGACTTCGACGGGCGCTTCATCCTCGGCGAGGGCAATCTCCAGATAAAAAATATCGTCGATCCGAACGTGGGTCTTGCTCTCGATGATGCACCCACCCAGGGAGAGGTCCAGCACCATGCCCTCGCCCCTCACCTTCCCTCCGGAAAACGACAGGCACAGCCGAACAGGGATCCGGAGATGTTCCCGGCGCTCAATCGGGTGAGAGGATCCCGTCGTGCTCGCGCGACGGGCGAGGAAACGATGGCGACAGTCTTGGCACTGGAATGGAGCGATCCAAATGAGCGCCGCAACCAGTTCGCGCGGGGTCTGCGGTCGCCCCTGCAATACATCGTCCTTGTGACACCGTGGGCAGGACACCCGGCGACTCATGCGACATGCCTCTCTCTCATATCCAACTCCACAACCAGCCTATGACCGCACTATAAAGGCCTTTCCCCCACAGTCAAGCTGATTGCCATCCGGCGCAAATCGGCTTCCAACAGCCTTCTACGCTAGTCGAGAGATCCGCAAGTGACGCTCACATCGCGCTTAGCGGCGAATCGAAACGAAGAGAGCCCCTGCCCGCCGGCGGACCGACTAGGCGGACTCTGCATGGGGAGATTCCGGCTCGGCGGGAAGGCCGGATTCGACGAAACCGGCTCGGACATATTCGCGATTGAGATTGGCAATGAACCGCACACTGATGCTTTTGGGACAGACGGCTTCGCACTCATACTGATTGCCGCACGAGCCAAACCCTTCTCGATCCATGGCCTCCAGCATCGCGCGCACCCGATGCGTTCGCTCGGGCTTTCCTTGCGGCAAGATCGCCAAATGGGACACCTTGGCCGCCACGAACAGCATGGCCGAGGCATTCTTACATGCCGCGACGCAGGCGCCACAACCAATACAGGACGCGGCATCCATCGCGGTTTCGGCCTGGTCTTTCCCGATCAATAACACGTTCCCATCCACCGCCCCGCCGGTATTGACGGAAATATACCCACCTGCCTGCATGATCCGGTCAAGCGCGCGTCGATCCACCACCAAATCTTTAATGATGGGAAACGCGCGCGCGCGCCACGGCTCCACCGTGATGACGGCTCCGTCGGTAAACCGCCGCATGTACAACTGACAGGTTGAAATGCCCCGATCCGGACCGTGTGGAGTGCCGTTGATCACCAGGGAGCAACTTCCGCAGATGCCTTCCCGGCAATCCTGCTCAAACGCCACCGGCTCTTCGCCCTTGGTGATCAATCCCTGATTCACGCTATCGAGCATTTCCAAGAACGACATGCCGGAGCCGACGTCGTGAGCTTCATACGTCACGAACCGGCCTTTCTCGTCCGGGCTCTTCTGCCGCCAGATTCTCAACGTGAAATTCATGGCCTCGTCGGATGTCCTCTTTGGCGCTCTCGCCTCGCAGCGAAGCGGGCTTCACGATTCACGTCTTATTGATAGCTTCTCGTGGTCGGTTGCACGAACTCGAAGGCGAGGGGCTCCTTGTGCAAGATAGGCACTGCACTCTCTCGGTACTCCCATGCGGCGACATGCGCGAAACGAGTGTCATCGCGCATTGGTTCACCCTCGGCCGTCTGATGCTCTTCGCGGAAATGCGCCCCGCACGACTCTTCCCTATGTAACGCATCGTGACAGAGCAGTTCGGCGAACTCGAGATAGTCCGCCACTCTTCCCGCGTATTCCAGCTCCTGATTGAAGGCTTCTCCCGATCCGGGAACCACGACGTTCCGCCAAAATTCTTCCCGTAGGGCCGGGATCGACCGCAGCGCCAGTTCAAGCCCTGCCTGGTTGCGGGACATGCCGCAGTGATCCCATAAGAATTTGCCGACCGCGCGATGAAATGAGGCCGCGGTTCGACGGCCTTTCGCGTTCAGCAGGCGGCTGATCCTGCCCGTCACGCGCTGAAGCGCCGCGCGTGATTCCCTGTGATCTTCCCCGATCGGGGAGAGCTTCGCCGTCGCCAAATAATGACCGATCGTATAGGGCAGAATAAAATAGCCGTCGGCGAGCCCTTGCATCAAGGAGCTGGCGCCGAGCCGGTTGGCGCCATGATCCGCAAAATTGGCTTCCCCGACCACGAACAGTCCCGGAATGGTGCTCATAAGATTGTAATCAACCCACAGGCCCCCCATCGTATAGTGCGGCGCCGGATAAATCCGCATGGGAACGTGGTAGGCATCTTCCCCTGTGATCCGGTTATACATGTCGAAGAGGTTGCCATAGCGCTCGTGGACCACATCCAGTCCCTGCCGTTCAATCACATCGGCAAAATCCAGGTAGACGCCCTGCCCTCCCGGGCCGACGCCATGGCCTTCGTCGCACACCGTCTTCACGGCGCGGGAGGCGATGTCGCGCGGCGCAAGATTGCCGAAACGTGGGTACCGGCGTTCCAGAAAATAGTCGCGTTCTTCGGCGGGTATGTCGCCGGGTGGCCGGTGATCCGCGGCCATCTTCGGCACCCACAACCGCCCGTCGTTGCGGAGCGATTCGGACATCAGGGTCAACTTGGCCTGGTGTTCGTCCCCCGGCGGGATCGCCGTGGGATGAATCTGCATAAAGCACGGATTCGCGAATGCGGCGCCCTGTTTCCACGCCCGATACGTGGCCGTCACGTTGCTGCCGCTCGCATTGGTCGACAGGTAGTACACATTGCTGTAGCCGCCGGTCGCCAGAACCACGGCATGGCCCGTATGGACACTCACCCGCCCCGTGACGAGATCACGCGCCACGATTCCTCGAGCCCGGCCGTCGACCACGATCAGATCGAGCATCTCGGTCCGTGGGCGCATCGTGACCTGTCCACGCTCAATTTGCCAGCAGAGCGCCGAATAGGCGCCCAAGAGCAGTTGCTGTCCGGTCTGTCCCCGACAGTAGAACGTGCGCGAGACTTGGACGCCTCCGAATGATCGGTTCGCCAACTGCCCGCCGTATTCCCTGGCGAACGGAATGCCGAGCGCCACACATTGATCGATAATTTGCGCACTGACCTGGGCGAGCCGATAGACATTCGCCTCTCGCGAACGAAAGTCTCCACCCTTGATCGTGTCGTAAAACAGCCGGGCCACACTGTCCCCGTCATCCTGATAGTTTTTTGCCGCATTGATTCCGCCTTGCGCCGCGATACTGTGCGCACGCCGCGGGCTGTCCTGAAAACAAAAGCACTCCACCTGGTAGCCGAGCTGCCCCAAGGTCGAAGCCGCGCTGGCTCCCGCAAGGCCGGTGCCGACAACGATGACCGTGATGTTCCGCTTGTTATTCGGACTCACCAGTTTTTCACCGAATCGATGTCGGTCCCATTTGGTTTCCAGCGGACCCGCAGGAACTTTTGGATCCAGCATCGTCATAGGCGCACGACTCCCAAAAAGACCGCCAGGATGATGGCGACGTTGCCGACAACCACGAACAGCGCGACCGCCGGGCCGGCCACCTTGAACAATCTGTTGAGGGCCGCATGTTCCAGACCAAGAGTCTGCATGCTGCTGGAGACGGCATGGCTGAGATGGAAGCCCAGCCCCAGCTGACCCACCACATAGAACGCCACGATGAACGGATTCTGAAAGGCCTGGACGATCTTCCCATAGACATCACGATGTCCTTCGACATCGAGCCGATCGGCGGAAGAGGGATCGAGAACCCCGGCTGTCAGATGCAGGAGGTGAAATATGAGGAAGAGCAAGAGCACAAGGCCGGAGACGGCCATGGTGCGGGACGCCAAAGAAGCTTGACGATACTCGCGGACCGCATAGGCGACCGGGCGGGCTCGACGATTGCGCAAGGTCGACTGGATCGCCAGGGCGATGTGGAGAGCCGCAAGGCTCAGCAACCCGATCCGGGCTGTCCAGAGGACGATCGGCATATCGCGGATAAACGCCGCATAGCCATTCAGCGCATGGGGTCCTTCGAATACCTGAAGATTTCCCAACATGTGAAATACAACGTAGAGCACAAGCCCTAGCCCGCTCAAGGCCATGACGACTTTGCTGCCGACCGATGACTGGAAATGGTTAGACGGGCGTGCCATCCGCGATCATTATACACCGCTTGGATTCACGAAGACTCACGGAGACGTCGGAGACCAGTCCTGTTGCGCAACGGAACAGCGCCGTGAGCCGGGTCGCGCTCGCTCATTTGTCGGACGCAACGAGGACGCGATCGAGCCGTCGACAGTCCGAACGCGCCTGCCCCAAGGCCTCCGATTCGAGATCACGTTGAAGAATATTGTTGAAGTCGTGATGAATCGACGATGATCGTCTACGACAAGAACCCGCCGATTGGGAGGATCAGTCGGCACGGATGAGCCCGCCCTTCTTTGTTGAACGAGACCAGACTCTACGCTGCCATGACACGACCCGGTTGAGGCGATGCCCGCTTGAGCTGAACCGTGCACCAAAACGTTGATCCTCGCCCAGGAGCACTGTCGACACCCACCACGCCCCCCATCAGACATGCCAGTTGCTTGACGATGGCCAGCCCAAGTCCTATCCCGCCATGCTTGCGCGTGGCACTGCCGTCGGCCTGTGTAAACGGTGTAAAGAGGTTGGCTTGGGCGGCCGGCTCGACGCCGATGCCTGTGTCCCGCACTTTCAGACACAGGGTCGTCGTTCCGATTGTACTCTCAGCCACCGTCACGTGAAGAGTGATTTCCCCTTGGACCGTAAATTTGACGGCATTGCCAAGCAGGTTGGTCAAGATCTGCCGAATGCGCACCGGATCACCTTCATATTCCGGGAGAAGATTATCGTCGAGTTCGGCCGTCAGGTTCAGCCCCTTGCTGTTAGCCGGACCGGAAAATAGATCCAAGACATCCTTCACAAGCTGACACAGATCGAACGGGATACATTCGAGCTGCAACTTGCCGGCCTCGATCTTGGAGATATCAAGGATATCATCGACGATTTTCAGCAGGGCCATCCCGGACTTTTGCAAAGTCTCCGCGTACCGACGTTGCTTGTCGTTCAGAGGCGTCTGCAACAAGAGTTCGCCCATACCGATAATGCCGTTCATCGGCGTGCGGATCTCATGGCTCATGTTGGCTAGAAATTGGGACTTCGCGACATTGGCTGCCTCGGCGGCTTCCAACCGTTGGCGCGCCTGGCGCGCCAGGCTCCATTTGGTGGTCAGGGAGATTGCCAATTGCGAGACTTCGATGGAGGAAAACGGTTTTTGCAGGATCAAGAGACGATCGTCGTAGCCCAATCGGCGGATGATGTCGTCCCATGAATGGTCGGTGTAGGCCGTGCAGATCACGGTCTGAATCTCCGAGTCGACCTCCCACATACGCTCGATGGTCTCAAGACCATCCCATCCCGGCGGCATCCGCATGTCCACGAACGCCACCGCATACGGCCGCCCCTCTCGCTGCGCCATTTGCACGAGGGCCACGGCAGTTTGCCCCTGATCGGCATAATCCAGATCGAACCGCGCAAGCGCCTTCTGAAAAGATTCGCCGCCGAATAACGACGCACGTGCTTCATCCAGAGCCTGAGTCTCCGTTTCCGGTTGAAGGATTTTGCGAAAGTCCTCGTGGATCGAATGATTGTCGTCAATGACCAAGACTCGAAGGTTGCCACTGCTCTTGCTAAGATCCGTATTCATATCGCTTGTTCTCACGTCCCTCTACCGGCCTGTCGCTTAGGCGGCGCGGGAGCCAACGGCAGGCAACCACCGGCGGACGGCCTTCTGCATCTCTTTGAGCCCCACCGGCTTCGGCAGAAAACCATCCATCCCGCCCGCAATGCACGCCGTTTCAACAGTGCTCACTGCGTACCCGGACAGGGCGAGAATCGTGACGGGCTTCCCGTCCGTGCCCGTGAATCCCCGTCGGCGAATTTCCGTCGTCGCGGTCAATCCGTCCATCTCCGGCATTTCACAATCCATGAAGATCAGGTCGTATGGGCGCCGCTCCAGCGCCTGGATGACCTCTCGGCCCGTACTCACCATATCGACTGATTCCCCGCAGAGCTCCAGCATGCGGAGAAAGACCTCTTGGTTCGTCGGATTATCTTCAGCTAAAAGGATTCGCGCGCGCGACCGTGGCTTGGAGGAATGGATGCCCGGGGTCTTCTCGTGGCTTCTCGCGATCAAGAGGTCAGGCATCGAGTGGCAATCCGCCTGCTTGTCCTCTCGACCGGCTCTGTCACTCGCGCTCACCTTCTCGAGACAGACCGTAAACCAAAATGTGGAACCGTTTCCTGGAAAACTGGTGAGACCGACGTCTCCCCCCATCAAGGAGACGAGTCGTTGAACAATCGCAAGTCCTAAACCCGTCCCTCCGTATCGCCTCGTCATCGATCCATCCGCCTGGGCGAACGGATCGAAAATTTTCCGCTGCGCCTCCAGAGGAACACCGATTCCGGTATCGCACACCGTTATTTTGAATAAGGTCTTCTCCTGGCGATCCTCGAGACGCTCGATATGAATCAGGATGCCCCCTCGTTCGGTAAACTTCACGGCATTGCTCACGAGGTTCATCAGAATCTGCCGAAAACGCCCGCCGTCTCCTCGCCACAGCGCGGGCAACTCGGGGTCGACCTGACATTCTAAACTGAGCCTCTTTTGCCGCGAGGGTTCACGGAAGAGACCGGCAACATCCTGCACGGTCGCAAATAGGTCAAACTCCGTGATGTGGAGGTCCATCTTGTTCTCTTCGATCTTAGACAAGTCGAGTATGTCGTTGATGATCTGCAGCAACTGCTCGCCGTTATTATGGATGGTTTGGACGAAATGACGCTGCCGGTCGTTCAACAAGGTCGAGAGAAGTAGCTCATTCATGCCGAGCATCGCGTTCATGGGCGTCCGTATTTCATGGCTCATACGCGCTAAGAACTGTGACTTGGCCTGATTGGCCTTGTCCGCCGCCACCTTTGCCTCCTTGAGAGCCTCGACCATGTTCCGTAGTTCATCATTGCGCTGTTGAAGCTCGGCAGTCCGTGTGGCAACCTGTTGTTCGAGATGCTGATTCGTCGTCTGAAGTTCTCGATTGCGTGCATTGACCTGTGCCACGAGGTCTTCAATCTGCAATCGAACGTCTCGCCCCAACGCCCATTTTCTGGTCAATGATGCGGCAATCTGTTGCACCTCAATGGGATCGAATGGTTTTCGAAGGATGAGCAACCGGTCGCCTATTTCTAGTCGTGCCGCGATCTCCGCCCATGAATGGTCTGAATAGGCCGTGCAAATGACCACTTGCAGCCGTCCGTCCGCCTCCCAGAGCCGTTCGATCGTTTCCAAGCCGTCCCATCCCGGCGGCATCCGCATATCGATAAACGCCACCGCATACGGCCGCCCTTCCAGACGCGCCATCTGCACCAACGCCAACGCCGCTTGTCCTTGATCCGCGTAATTCAACTCGAACCGGTCCAGCGCTTTCACAAGCGGCGTCTCTCCGAACAACGTTGCCCGCGCGCGAGTGAGACTCTCTTCCTCGGTCGGGGCTTCAAGGATTCTTCGAAAATCCTCATGGATCGCCCGATTGTCGTCGACCACCAAGATTCGGAGATTTGTATTGTTGTCGACCATGATCCTTCCTGTCCTTCTGCAGGCCGAGAGCGGGAGCATCAGCCCTCACGGCCTCAGGTCTGAGTTTCGTCTTCCACCCGCCATGAACACATGCATATCATTGATGAGGGAAAGCAGATCCTCCGCGCACCGTTGGAGTGTCGTCGCATGCTCGCGCTGAGCGGGACTCAGAGGACTATCCAGCAAGAGATGCACCTTCCTGACAAGCTCGTTCATCGGGGTCAGAATTTCATGGCTCATAATCGCTAGGAATTCTTCCTTCTGACGGAAGGTTGCCTCAATCCCGTTGTGCGGATGGGCTGAGGCGAGATCCGCAGCCCGATCGACGATGTTTGCTTGCAGGCGCTCGTTCGCCTCCCGCAACTCGGCGGTCCGCCGGCTTACGCTGAACGCGAGGCTGTCAATTTGCATTATGACAGCGCGTGCCAGGTGCCATTTCTTCGTCAGCGAGTTGGCCAGTTGGACCACCTCGATACTGTTGAACGGTTTCATCAAGATGAGCAGCTTGTCCGTGTTCCCGATACGACGACTCACATCGTCCCATGGATGGTCGGAATAGGCGGAGCAAATCACGATTTGGACATCCGGGTCGGTGTACCAAATATGCTCGATGGTCTCGAGCCCACCCCACCCCGGCGGCATTCGCATGTCTACAAATGCGACCGCATAGGGATTGCCTCTCCGATGAGCGGACTGGATGAGACCGAAGCCTTCACGCCCCTGGCTCGCAAACTCCAACTCATACCGCACTTGTGGCGGGAGGGTGGGCACCTCTCCAAACAAGGCCGCTCGAGCTTGACTGAGCGTGTCTGCCTCTTGTGGCGGCGCCAAGATCTTGCGAAAGTCCTCATGGATGTTGGCATTGTCGTCGATGATGAGAATACGCCGATTGTCGATCGTCTGATTGCTGTTCATGCGGCAGCTTCCACCACGATCAACGGGAGCTCCAGCGTGAACGTGGCGCCACACCCCTCGCCCGCACTCTGCGCGCGCAATGTTCCGCCAAGATTTTTGGCGGCGATGGCCGCGCTATGAAGCCCAAGCCCATGACCGGCCTTTCTCGTCGTAAAGCCTTGTGCAAACAGCCGAGGGAGATGTTCCTGTTTGATTCCGCCGCCGGTATCGATGACCTCGAATTGAGCGAAGGTCTTAGCCGAAGACACTCCGATACGCAACGTGAGACAGCGGGTGCCCCCCGAGTGCTCCACCATGGCGTTCTTAGCATTGGTGATCAGATTGACTAATACCTGCAAGACTTGGTGCCGATCCGTCATAATGGTAGAGACAGCGTGATATTCTCGCACGAGGCGGATCTGGTACTTCTCCGGCTCGGGAAGCGCCATCAGGACCGCCTGTTCCATGAGGTCCTCAACCGACACGGGCTCACGGATGTTGCCCGCGCGCGCGATATCCTGCTGTGACATGATCGCTTGTTTGATGTGGTCCACTTTTTTTACAAGCGAGTCGAGCTCCCCTTGGATCGCCTGGTGACTTCCACTCAGCGACTCGGCCACCAACCCTAGATACGAAGGGATCTGCTTTCCCTTCGGATCCGCCGTCAAAAATTCCTGTAAGTTATTCTGATGTTCATGAAAGAGCGATGCTATCCGACAGACATCTCCGACCATCGGCTTCTTGAGCGTCTTCAGCAGGGTATCGGTCGAAACATTGATACTATTGAGAACGTTGCCGACATTATGCAGCACACTGGACGCCACATCCGCCATGCCGGCTTGGCGCGAGGCATTCATGAGCTGCTGATACAACTTTTCCTTTTCGGCTTCGGCTTTTTTTCGTTGATCCATCTCGACGTGCAAATTCGTATTCGTGACCTCAAGTTCCAAGTTTTTTTCAAGAATTTGGATGCGCGATGCCTCCAGCTCACTGTTCGCCTCCTTCAGCTGAGAATTCGCGCGGTCAAGCTCGGTGACATCGTGAAATGAGACGAGCGCCCCTCTGACAGTTGACCCATCATCTATAATCGGAACGGTATTGACGATAAATCTCCGCTGTTCACTATCCGGGAGATTCAAGAGGAGGGGAATATGGTCGAGGGGCTGCCGATCCATAACGGCCTTGGTCCACGGATGCACCATAAGCGAATCCGACGGAGTCGCCGACGTCCAACCAAGCGCCCCAAGATCGGTCCCGATCAGCGATGTCACCGGCTTATTGACGGCGCGGCTGAATGAATCGTTGGTGAGGACGATCAGGTCTTGTGCGTCGATCATCACGACGCCTTGCGACAGGGCATCGAGCGCCGCCTTCACACGTGTGGGGACAACGCCGGATGGATCGAGCTGACGGAGCGTGCGCTTCATGAAAAAGAGGTAGCCGAAGAACGCCGTCACGCTGACGAACGCAAGGAACCGCACCCAAGGATCAGTCAGAAACCAGTCTAGCCCTGTCGCCCCTGTTTGGCGGAATGCGATCTGAAGCACACCCCACTGCTGGTTTCCTGCGAAGATCGGAACTTGCAGAAACTGCAGCGTCGATTCGCCGCCTGGCGGCTGCACCCAGACCTGCGCATGCTCGCCGACCTTGGCGACAACCTCACCGTCCCTTTGCAGCAACGCCAGCGACAGAATATCGCGATTCCGGCCGGCAAGCGTTTCCATCCCGAATTTTATGATTTCGACCTGGTCCCGTTCAGCCAAGACTGAGTATTGGATGGCGAGCGACTCTGCTATGGTGCGGCGATACTCAAAAATCTGACGATCGTGGTTAGGCACTAAATTGACAAGAGAATCTCCAGCCAGCATGACGCTGAGCGTCAAACCAACCAGGCCAACGCTGATCCAGACTAAGGGTGTCGCTCGCATAACGTGCTCCCGTACCTCGTGTGCATCTCTTTCCGCTTGATTCTTTGTATTGAAGCGTTCAACACCCAAGCCGGTTGATGGCGCACAGCTCATTGCAGATAGCACAGCAACCAGCCGCAGTGGTGACCCATTTCTTGTGAGAATACTCCCTGGTCTTGGATGTCCCCAGTATTTTTACTTTTTTTGACATGCCGTTCTCCTGTACAGCAGTCATACTGATTAGCCAGTGGCTCTCCCATGACTTTGTCCATCGGCCTTACCCATGACTCTTAATAGGGATCTGTTATGCGGGAAGGCTTATGAGGTGAGGTGAGACAAGACCAACAGCACAGTCACCGGCTTGGTTCCTAAAATCCTTCGCATGGTGGCGTCCCGTCTCCGAGTGATGCCGCCAGATTCTAGGCGCTTCTTTGCTAACAGCCCAACTACGTATATGATCACAACATCTATGATTACAACATCCGTGACAGTAGGGAACTGAACCGACCGCTTCGATCTTTTCTGAATGATGTGGATCGCGCTCGGGGCGACGGTCTCTTATTTCTTATGCAATGGAACTAACAGGATCTTCATTCTCTTCTGGCTCATCCATGGAAATACACAGTTGTGCCTTTTTAGATACAGTTACATTTCAGCGATTCATATATATTTCAAAGCAATAACAATAGCTTGTGAATATCATGTGTGGGCACATGAATTGCTTAGCCTAAAAGTGGACGGCTGTGTTTAAGCATTTGTCTCTATGAGGGAGGACTTGTGCGCAATCAACAAACTTTGGCATCGGCAGTAACCTGTTCTGGTGTAGGTCTCCACTCCGGCCAGTCGGCGTCTATTACGCTGCGGCCTGCTCCCCCTGACACCGGCGTGGTTTTTGTCAATCGCAAGACGGACGTTGATGCATATCTTTCTGCCTCCATTCAACATCGAGTCCCCACCGAATTGTGCACGGCCATCAGCGGCAATGGGTTCCACGTTCAGACCATTGAACATCTGCTCTCGGCGTTGTCTGGTCTTCATATCGATAATGTGTTCATTGATGTATCGGCAAGTGAAGTTCCCGTCATGGACGGAAGCGCCGCCCCCTTTGTCCGATTGATTCAATCTGTCGGTATTGTGCCTCAGAATCGGAAACAACCGTTTCTTAAGATTATGGCGCCGATCGAAGTGAACGAGGGCTCCAAGCGTGTTCGGATCGAGCCTTCTTCCACTCCACGGATCACCTACTCCATTCACTATGAGCATCCCCTGATCAAAACGCAGACCTATGCGTATGATTGCTCTGCAAGCTCATTCGAGAGTGAGATCGCCGAGGCCAGGACGTTCGGCTTTCTGTATGAAGTTCAAGCATTGTGGGCTCGCGGGCTCGGCAAGGGCGGAACCTTAGATAACACCATTGTGCTCTCGGATGACGGGGTCGTTAATGAATCCGGCCTTCGATTCGGCGATGAGTTTGTCCGCCATAAGATTCTCGATCTGATCGGTGACTTTTCCCTCCTGGGGATGCCCTTCATCGGCCACATCGTCGCCGATAGGTCTGGGCATGCACTCCACACTCGGTTGGTCCAGCAGATCTTGACTCATCCAGAAAAGTGGATGCTTCTCAACGCAGAGCCCGCAGGAGAGGGAAAGCGATCGACCGCACACACACTTCACCTTCAGCCTGCCGTCGCCCTTCAGGCTTCGTAGCAGCTTACAAGGATTTGATATCCGGCGGATTGCCGATCTTCAGGTAGGACACGTCCTTCATCTCAGCACATCACAGCATGGTACGCCGGGAGTAAGTGGCCTTACCCCCGGCGCATCATACTACATAGCGGGGATTACTTCTTCTTCTTCTTCGCTGCTTTCTTTGTCGCCAAGAGTCTCACCCCCTTTCTCAGTGTCATGTTAGGCCCGTTGATTGATCCCTACACGGCTTGAATCAACATATCGTCCAACGCCTCGAACGTGTTTGGACCGACCTTCCTAAATCGTTTATCACGCTTGAGCGAGGTGGCAATAGATGTCAGTGGTGTTTTCCCTTTGATCTGCAAACCACCTTCGATGAGGCGCTGCACCAATTCCTTCGCATGCATGGAACGGTTTGACTCCCGGAGGATCTCATAGGCCGCCTGCGGCACGCTTTTCCCAACATACTTACTTCGGCCAAGCAAAATTTCTCGCGATTGATCGGTCACGTCCATGACCTGTTGAGGCCGAATGCCCTTGGAGTCGTCTGCGGGAATGATTTGGTTGGAGAGACTGGCAAGCTTGGCCTTGTCGGCCTCGACGCGGTAGAGAGTTTCAGCAAGTTCGAGGTATTTTTTAATCGTCGCAATTTCTTCATCCAAACGACGACGCTTCTTCTCCAAGTCCTGGAACCGACTTTTGTAGGCGTTGATCCGTTGATCCAGCCCAACGAGAATGTCTCTTAATTCCTCCACAAGCACCTCTCGTAAAGCATGCTTGCTTTATAGCATTGCTTCTAATCTCTGTCAAGTTTCTTGATTCAAATAATGTGTTCTCTCAATAAACATACTCTTGCACACATGTAATCCTTGCCTGCACGTTGTAGAGAAGGCTTGTTTCTGTGGAAAGCACCATTACCACTCGATTTCACACCCGGGCATGCTACAATCCGGCGTGCCGATTCAGCATGACCACCTGTCCAACGACGTCCTACTCGATACGGCGATTGCCGCCGGCAAAGAAGCGGGTGACCTCATCCGAACATATGCGAGTTCAGGGTTCCGCATCGAGTATAAGAATCCCATCAATCTGGTGACTGAGGCGGACCATGCCGCTGAACAGTGTGTCATCGAATGCATCAAGGCTCGCTTCCCCACCCATCGATTCCTAGCCGAGGAGCGTGGCCGTATTGAGGGGGCCCAGTCACCCTATCTCTGGGTTATCGACCCGCTTGACGGCACGACGAATTTCGCTCACGGCTACCCCATCTACTGCGTTTCCATCGGCCTCGAGTATGAGGGGCGCTGCATTCTTGGCGTGGTCGTTGATCCCTCGCGGGACGAACTCTTCACAGCCATCGAACATGGTGGCGCTCGGCTGAACGGTCACCCCATCCACGTAACCAGCACGGCAACGCTTGATCGAAGCCTGCTGGTAACAGGCTTCGCGTACGACATCCGGGACACGCCACGCAACAACCTGGACCATTTTGCCAAGTTTGCACTCAAGGCACAGGGACTTCGGCGAACGGGTTCTGCGGCGTTGGACCTCTGCTATGTGGCGGCGGGACGCTTCGATGGGTTCTGGGAAGTCCGGCTCAATCCCTGGGATATGGCGGCCGGATCAGTCATTGTGAAAGAAGCCGGAGGGCGGCTGACCGATTTCAGTGGGAAAGATCTGTCTATCTACGGACAAGAACTCGTGGCAAGCAATGGGCACATCCACGAGGCCATGCTCCACGTCCTCAACCAAGACGCTCCACGGACATAAGCGCACGTGAGACTCCATCACGATGTACAACAAGAGTGGGGATACGGTATGCTGTGAATATCGCTCAACCGGAGTCTTCACATGGCGCGCGCCGGACCTCCACCAGAACAACCGAACAACAGTCTTTCCGATGATCAAACCGCAGATCCGGCCTGGGACGTGGAATTGCTTCGCGTGCTCGTCAGCCGAAAAGGGATACAAGTTGAAGCCCAATGGGCGATTCACCCCCAGTTGAAGCAGGACTTGTTGCCGACCGAATGGCAGGAAGTGAAGGATCTCATGGCGCAGGTGACCGACATCGTCGGTAATCGCTTCTCCGAAGCTCTTGCGAATGTCGAGCCTATCCCTCCGGGCCATGCCTGATCGTTTCATCGCTCTCTACGTCTTTTTGCTCCACATTATCGAATCACATGGGAGGTTTCCTCATGGACTCGTATTACCATTCGCATGATCTTGGCAAGTTTGCCGATATCGGGAAGGGCAACAAAGCGCTATGGGAGAAGTTCAAGAACTACTACGACGCGGTGTTTGCGGAGAACGCGTTGACGGAGCGAGAGAAGGCGCTCATTGCTCTGGCCGTCGCCCACACCGTGCAATGTCCCTACTGTATCGACGCCTATACCCAGGCTTCACTGGAAAAAGGATCGAATATTGAAGAAATGACCGAAGCCGTCCACGTCGCCTGCGCGATCCGCGGCGGCGCATCACTGGTCCACGGCGTACAGATGCGCAACGTGGCCGAGAAACTGTCGATGTAGGAGGCTTACGGGAGTCAAAGATAGGGATTCTCCGGAATCGCCAGCGTGAAGTGCTTGCCGCGCTCTTCGTACAAGACGCGTTGCGCTGTAAGGTCGTCGAGGATAGGCGACAAAACCGCATCGCTGCAATCGATCCGCCCCGCCAGGGCTGCGCAGATCTGCTCCGCCGTCTTCGCCGACTCATTACAGATCTCAATCACCATCGCCGCCAAGCCTTCATGTCGTCGGCGAGTCGGCGCTTTCGGATTTCGTCCGTCGTAGACTGTCACGTAGTTCGGGGCCTTGGAGTAATACAGAAAGGGCTTGTCTTCGGACTTATGCAGCCGCTGCCAGCTTTCGATTGCAGCGACCAACTCTTGATACAGGTGCGGATCCACCGGCCAGTGGTCGAGCTCATACTCGAAATCATAGGCGATCTTGCTCACATCAACCTGCCGCGCATCGTACACATATTCATATGCCATCCCCGGCCCGATAATCCGGATGCCATACTCATGCGGCCTAGTGAAATAGGGGCTGAAGCGCTGGAGCCAGAACTTGCCGGTGGCTTCCGGAGGTTGCAGGTGAAGCAGTGATGGAATCAGCTCGAGTTGACGCTGGTAATCCTCGTTGGTCTCGCCTGGGAACCCCAACAAGATGTTCCACGACACCCTCACGTGATAATACTGGCTCCACTTGAGACAGACGATGTTCTGCATCGGCGTGACGCCCTTGTCCATCGAGCGCAACTGAGCGAAGCTGAGGCTTTCCAGGCCCGGCTGCATGCACTTCACCCCGCCGGCAGCCAAGGTCTTGATCTGTCGTTTCTGGAGATTGCTCTTGGTTTCGATAAACACGTCCAGGTCGCAATGGTCCTGCGCCAGTTTGCCGAACAGATGGTCGATATAGGCCATGTCGATGATGTTATCGACGAGACGAAACCGGACGGCATCGTAGCGCTGAGAGAGCGCGGCAATCTCCCGCATGACTTGCTCGGGCGCCTTCGCTCGGAACTTCATGCTCTGTGCATTGAGCCCACAGAACGTGCAGTGATGTTTCTCGCCCCACCAACAGCCCCGGGAGCCTTCGTACAGGAGGATGCGATCGAGCCCCTGTGCCTTGTCGCCCAGCTCGCCGAGCAGGTGATAGTAATCGTCATAATCCGGTGGACCGGTCTTGGCAAAATTGGAAAAGAGCGAATCGTTCGGCGTGAGTCCGATCTTCGCGCCCTTCCGGTAGATGACGCCGTTCGGATAGTCACCTTTCTTGCCGGCCAGAACCTGACGAACCAGGGGCAAGAAACTTTCTTCCCCTTCCCCAACTACGACATGATCAATGAAGGGAAACGCCCGGAAGTGTTCCAGCCCCATTTCGCCGTCGAAGTTGGCGCCGCCGAAGACGATGGTCACGTCCGGATACAGATCCTTGATGAGCTTAGCCATCGTGAGACTCGCGACGTTCTGATCGAACGTCGATGTAAACCCGACCAGCTTGTACTGCCCCCAATCGATCGACCGTAGCGCCCAGGTCAGAAACTGCGGAGCAATGCGGGTCGCCATTTCTTCGAAGTAGCCGACCGGCTTCCCGCTCTCCCGAGCGATCTGCTCAAAGACCGGCTTGAACACGTGCGGATACTCCGTGCGCTTCGGATTCTCCCGAAAGAAGAGATAGGAGAAGAGCCACTCGCCGAAAAGCGCGCGTTTCTCGCAAATGCTTTCATGTAACTCCACGCCGATCAGATGGGCAAACCGGACGTTCAAGTGGTGACAGGCGACGGGAATGCCGTTGGCTTTGAGCAGCGCGGAGAGCGTCCCGAGTTGAATCGAGGGATACTTGGCGTAACTGAACGGCATGTTGACGAGCGCCACGTGAGTTTCTTCGCTCATCCCATGCCTCGCGTGGTAGGAAAAGCTCCCGATGAACTTGCGGTACGATAGGCCCGACTAGGCTCCTGCCTTGAACGGCTCAAATTCACGATCCGCCTTCGCCGCCAGATAGAAATCGCTTTCGGTTAGGCCGTCGACCTTGTGTGTCCAGATCTCAACCTTGCACTTGCCCCAGGCGAGATAGAGATCCGGATGATGGCCCTCCGCCTCTGCGATCGCTCCGACCTTGTTCACATAGGCCAACGCCTGCGCAAAATCCTTGAACGTGTAGAGACGCTCCAGATGACCCTGGGCATTCAACGTCCACCCACGGCCGAGTTCCTTCAGCAATGCCTCAGCGCGGTCATTCGGTAACGGCGGCACCCCGCCACGACAGGGTACACATTTATTGTCAGCAAGCGCCATAATGTCCTCCTTGCGAGAAAATCCAATGAAACATTCTAAAGGTGCGCTCAGTCGGGAAACAAGGTGGAGAAAGGGGAAACGATTGACTACGCTCTCTCGTCCGGCGCCCCGCCAAGCTCGGCCAGATCGTGCATCTTGAATCGCGGGCGCTCTTCATAACAGAACGCCCGCGTGATCAGGGGCCGGTTCTTCGAACTCCAGCGCATAGATGTCTTCCGGTGCACCATCGAGTTGCGAGCGACAGGGCTCTTTTCGATTTCTTTTCCATCACTGCGATATGGCGCAATGTGGTAGGACAGAGCCATGACACAAGAACCCCCTACGAGCACGATCCTCCGCATCGGACATCGAGGCGCCTGCGGACACGCACCGGAAAATACCTTGGCCTCCATTGAGCAGGCGATCGTGCTTCGGTGCGCCTTGACGGAGGTGGACATTCAACGAACGTCCGACGACGAATTGGTCCTTCTGCATGACAAGCGGGTCGACCGCACCACGAACGGTCGCGGGTGTGTTGCGGATCTGACGCTACCAGCTATTCGAATGCTGGATGCCGGTGGCGGCGAAAGCCCTCCGACCTTAGACGACGTGCTCAAGGCCGCGAACGGCCGAATCGGCCTGATTCTGGAGCTGAAGACCGGGGGATCGGCCTATGATGTCTGCGCGATCGTCCGTGGCAGCGGTTTCAATCAACCTGTGATCTATGCTTCATTCCTACAGGAAGAGCTCCAACATGTCCGACGAGCGAATCCACACGCACAAACCATGATCCTCTTTACGCGTTTGCCAGCCAATCCAGGAGCCGCAGCCGCTAAACTTCATGCCACCCACGTAGGTTTGCGTCTCGATACCGTGACTGAGCCACTCGTGAATGCTCTACGCAACGACGGCCTGATCGTGTTCGCTTACACGGCCAATCAGCCCGCTCAAATCAGCAAGATGAAGATACTCGGGGTGGATGGGATCATCTCCGACTTTCCGGACCTTGTCTGAAAGGCCACGCAACCATCGGCGTTGCGCAAGGCTCCTCACATAGCACGGGCGACCTTGCACTGCGGTGGGAGGTCGCCCGTGATCGGCGCTTAGGACGCCGGAATATGAAGATCTCAGTTGTTGCGGCCCAGAAGACCCACACGATACAAGTCGTCCAAGGTTTCCAGTCGGGGAAGACCTCGTCATTCCGGGTATCTGTGTTCCTCCTGCTCCCGAGGTTTCTCCGCTTGTATGGCTCTGGCCTCTCGCATACGAGTGACCATCCGTGCCGCTCTGCACAGCCAGCGAAAAATCGGGCTAGCAAGACCGACGAGAAACCCACCCGTGAATCGGTGGGCCTGATGGGCCAGGTGGCGTCGTGTCGTCCATTTCCACCCTCCTCTCGCTGTGAAGTCACCGAGAGACCTGGATGGCAGCCGCGCGGTCTACCCGATCTCTCGAACTTCCGTTAAAAGATGGGCCGCAATGACCTCACTACGCCTATTAGAAAACCTTGTCAAGAGTCACATCACTCTTCCGAGCCCCGAGACGTAACGCATCGCAGATTGCCAACCAGCACGAGGTCCTCGAGCGGGGAATACCATCGCACAGGCGATCGCGCCTCTGTCCAACGATCCGATTCATGGAACACCTCAGCATGAATAAAGAAGGAGAAGTGGGGTGCTCATACCGCGCTTCCCCTTTCAGGCCTCACCCACGACGAAGCATGACGCGTGGCACCGACCGGTCCCAGTCGGCCTGACACCCCGCTACACGATCCTGAGCTTGGTAAAATCCACACCATCCGGTGCCGGAGGCATCTTGAGTTTCATGTCTTCCAACGCGTTCACGACACGGTCAGCCACAATAAGGTTGCGATACCACTTTCGATTCGCCGGCACGACGTACCAGGGCGCGCTCTCGGTGCTGGTCGCCGACATGACCTCTTCGAAGGCCTTTTGGTACTCATCCCACAGCTTCCGTTCCTCCAGATCGCCGGAACTCCATTTCCAGCGTTTCTCCGGATCGGCGATGCGGGCTTCCAGTCGTCCTTTCTGTTCGTCCTTCGAGATATGGAGGAAGACCTTGAGCACGGCCGTCCCGCTTTCGGTCAGCAGTTCCTCGAATTCTTTGATTTGGTCGAATCGACGCTTGGCAACTTTGTCGGACACCCACCCATGGACCCGCGTAATCAACACATCCTCATAGTGCGACCGGTTAAAGATGCCGATGTAGCCTTTGGGAGGCACCTCGCGATGCACACGCCACAGAAAATCGCGGGCCAGTTCATCCTTGGTCGGAGCCTTGAATGCCGCCACTTTGCAACCTTGCGGGTTCACACCGGACATAACGCTCTTGATGGTCCCATCCTTCCCGCTCGTATCCATCCCCTGCAGCACGAGCAGGAGCGATCGCGTCGCGCCGGCATACAATCGTTCTTGTAATCCATCGAGCCTGGCAATGAGCTTGGCTGTTTCGGCTTTGGCCTTCGCTTTTCCTTGTTCGCTCTTCTTGTAGTCGCCCGTGTCGTCAGGATTCAATTCTTTGAGCGAAAGTTTTCCGTCGGGCTTCACACGGTATTGTTTCACGGATTCCTCCCTTGGCTCCGGCCGCGGATATGCGGCACCCTTCCCTAGGACGACCTCCGAGCTTTCGCGGTGTTGCCTGCGATCGGGCAGGGACAAGACAAGCCTACGGCTGCTTCTGAACATCCTGGGCGCAGCGGAAGCCCACATTCGGATCTTGCTCGGTCGGATCACCCTTCGTGCGAAACGATGACCGCAGTCGATACGGCGTATTGATGTAGGATCCACCACGCTGGACTTTGGTCGTTCCTTCGCTGGGACCGCGGGGATTGATCGCGGGGCTGTTGATAAAGCTGGAATAGAAATCCTCGGCGTACCAGTCTAGCACCCATTCATAGAGATTACCGGCCAGGTCCTGCACACCATACGGACTTTGCCCCATGTGGTGATTGCCGATGACCGACACCGTCTCCGCGCCGCCTTCCTTCAACCCATAGACCGCATGCACCGGAGTCGGCGGATCGTTTCCCCACGGATAGGTCCGTTCATCGGTCCCGCGTGCCGCCTTTTCCCATTCGGCCTCTGTGGGCAGCCGTTTCCCCAGCCAGAGGCAATAGCCCATCGCATCCATCCAGTTGACCCAGCGGACCGGACGTTCGGCATGGATCACGGGCGTCTCCTTGTCCGTGAATCCCCACGGAGGCTCGCTCTGAATGGCCTCGACATATTTGGCGAATCGTCCGTTCGTCACCTCGAATTTATCGATGTAGAAGGCATTGAGGTAGACGCGATGCGCAGGGGCTTCGTCTTCATCACCTTTATCGCTTCCCATCACAAACTCGCCCGCCGAAACCAACACCATCGGCGCTCCGTCTTTCCCGATAAGTTCAGGAACGACGGCGTGCAACAGAGCCAGCTGGTGCGCAGCGCCACCGTTGGCCGGCGGCTTGCTCTTTTCTGCAGTTTTATGATCGCCGTTGGCGCTGGATGGTTTCGCCGGAAGGGCAGAAAAATCAGGCTTGAGGGAAGTTGATGGAACAGACTCAGGCTTCGATGTCCGGCCTTCGGTCGCCGCTGCAAGCCCTATCTGTAGAAAGAGGGTCAGAACACCGGTAGCCCATGCGGTCACAATTCGTCGAACATTCATACATTCGTCCTCGACCGATACTACGGTACCGAAAACGCAAGATCAAATCCAGCCCACCTCGACTCGGCCGCTGTATGGCCCGATGGCGGTAGCCCGTTAAGCATGATCGCCGATGCTTGCGTGCAAGAGTTGCACTTACCGATCGTCCAGTGTAGCGTAGGTGTCAGCATGCCGGTCTCGATTGCGTTCGCCATCCAAAAGTGCCTCCCTCTTGGCACCTGTACCCTGCTCGTCGCCCTGGCCCTCGGCGTTTCCGGCTGTGGTGGGCCTTGGCGAGATACCTATTTCAAGAAAGGGGTCGGTCGACTGTCACAGGAGGAGATTCGAGAGCGACTCGGGCCTCCGCACACAGCCAAGACGCCGGCTCTCGGTGGGGATAGTCATTGGACCTATCGGTTCGCGCTCAGCGAACAGGACCTCACCGCGTGGAACTCCTCCTTCGTCGCCGACGCGTCCAACTCGGTCACCGGCTTGATGGGCAAGGGGACAGAGATCTCCAAACCCACGTTGTATTGCTATCGATACACGTTGACGTTCTCCGAAGACAAGACCCTGAAGAACTGGAAACGCGAGGAATGCGTTCCAGGTACCCGCGAAACACTCACCGCCAAATAGAGGACGGTCGTGCCCCCAAGCGAGTGGTTTCCCATCGACAGCTCGGTCACCCTTGACGGACTCAAGTCGCTGATCCTGTTGCTGTTCTTGATCATCATCAGAGCGCTGACCGTCCGATGGATCGCCGGCAATCCGACGCTCACGATGGAGTCGAAACGTCGATGGGTGGTGACGACCCGGAATTCCGTCGTCTTCGCGTTTTTTATCGGCCTGGTGATCATCTGGGCCCACGAGCTCCAGGCGTTTGCCGTATCGCTCGTCGCGTTGGCGGCGGCGATGGTCTTGGCGACAAAAGAGCTGATCCTCTGTTGGAGTGGCGCTGCGCTGCGAGTGGGCGGCAAGGTCTATGCCGTCGGTGATCGAATCCAGATCGCAGGCCACCGCGGAGTCGTACTGGACCACGATGTCTTTGCGACGAAGTTATTGGAGATCGGCCCGGGGCAATCCGCGCACTTGTACACCGGCCGGGTCGCCGTATTTCCCAATAGCCTGCTGTTCACGAATGCCTTGATCAAAGAGAATCCAGACCAGGAGTACGGCCTCTATACACTCGTGGTGCCGATCAAGGCCGATGATGACTGGCAAAAGGCTGAACGCACGCTCGTGGAGGCCGCCAAGGCCGAGTGTGCCCCATTCATGGGGGAAGCCGTACGGCAAATGAAACTGCTGGAGCAGGCCAATCTGCTGGAAGCGCCGTCACCGGAACCCCGCATCACCATCCAATTACCCGAGTCCGGAAAGATCCATCTCGTCCTCCGGTTCCCGGCTCCCGATCGAGGACGCTCGCGTATCGAGCAAGCGATCCTGCGTCGTTATCTTATCGGAACGGCCCCACCCCCCTGACCGGCTCAACCCCTGATAAAAGAAGAGGGGCTTCCCTCGCTGCCGAAGGAAGCCCCCCCGATGACGCTCGTACGATCAAACTACCCTATTACTTGGGAAACGCCTTTGGCGCCATGACGTGTTGCCACCCTTCCCCATTGAGCGTATGGAGAAACTCCACCAGGTCATGCTTTTCCTGCTCCGTCAGCTCCAGCGGAATAACGAGGTTGTCCTGGTGGGGATTCTTGACACCACCCTTGTTGTAGAAATCGACGACTTCTTCAAGGGTCTTGAAGCGCCCGTCGTGCATGTACGGAGCGCTTCGAGCGATCTCCCGCAAGGTGGGGGTCTTAAATGCGCCAAGTTCCTCAGGGTTCTGGGTGACCATGTACCGGCCGAGATCTACTGTATTGTTGTCCCAGCCGATGCCGAGATTGTGAAACTTTTCGTCGCTGAAATTGAACCCGGAGTGGCACTTGGTGCAACGTGCCTTTTCACGGAACAGGATGAGGCCCCTCTGAGCGGTTTCTGAGATGGCCCCTGTTTCCCCTCCCTGATCGAACCGGTCCGCGGGGCTGTTCCCGGACAGAACAGTACGCTGGAAACTGGCAATGGCCATGCCCACTCTCTCCGTCGTGATGGTGTCATCACCGAAGACTTGTTTGAAGAGTTTCCGGTAGCCTGGGATTTTCATCATCTTCGCATTCATCACATCGTAGTTGACAAAGCCGTGCTCGATCGGATTCGTAAATGGACCGACCGATTGGGCTTCCAATGTCGCAGCCCGGCCGTCCCAAAATTGTGCACTGCTGAACACCCGGTTGAAGGACGCTGGTGCGCTGCGACCACCCTTCTGGCCTCGGATGCCGGTGGAGACCGGCTTGCCATCCGTGAACGCGAATTTCGCGATATGACAATTCGCACAGGCGATAGTGTTGTCCTGCGACAACCGCTTATCAAAAAACAGCAACCGGCCTAACTCGATCTTCTCCTTCGTCAAAGGATTATCGGCCGGAATGGCCACGGCAGTCTCTTCGAGACCGAAAGGAATCTTGAGCTTGTACTCCTCCGCTTGTGCTTCGCCGAAAGAGAATCCCAACAGTAGTCCCAACACCATACACGCACGCACAGGTATCGAATTCGTCAACCTCCACCTCTTCATCTTCATCTCCTCCCTTCTACAGGTCTACAGGCTATATCTGTGACTTTTAGCTCCCTCTGCGAACTCACCGCTTCATCGTTCGTTACCTCTGGATCCTTCTCGAGTGGATCGACCGTACGTGGAAACCGCCATCCGCTCTCATCTTATTCTTACTCCAGCAGACTGCGGAGCATCCACGCCGTCTTCTCGTGCACTTGCATACGCTGGGTCAACAGATCGATCGTCACCTGATCCGAGGCCTTCTCAGCCGTTGGAAAGACATTCCGCAATGTTCGCACCAATGCTTCCTGCCCTTCGACCAACTGGCGGATCATGTCTTCCGCCTTCGGTACGCCCGCCGCTTCGGAGATGGACGAGAGCTTGGAAAATTGCGCATAGCTTCCCGGCGCGGGATGTCCCAAAGCCCGTATTCGCTCCGCAACCAGATCGACAGCCAACGCAAGTTCATTGTATTGTTGCTCGAACATGAGATGGAGCATCTGAAACATTGGCCCCGTCACATTCCAATGGAAGTTGTGCGTCTTGAGATAGAGAGTATAGGTATCCGCCAGCACGTTCGCCAAACCTTCAGCGATAGCCTTTCGCTGCACCGGCGAGATCCCAAGATCAATCTGCCGACTCCCACCGACGGCCACTGCTTTCCTCGCTGCTTTTTCCATGATGCTTTCCCTCTCTCGCTTGGTGGGCCCGCTGGACACCATTGGTCCAACGCGAGCCTGTCATATCATGACTCGTGCTGCCGACTCAATTGTTGGACCATCATCAAGTCCTGAGCCACAGGAAGAATGGGCCTTCCACAGCGATTCAACTGAGGAGAGCAGGATGCCCTCCTCAGTCAAAGATGCTCGGCGATCAGTGGCTCATCGGCTTGGTGTAAGGATATACAGCCCCATCTGATCCAATGGTTTCAATGACATCGACTCTCGTCTTCCGGTTCTGAGTCTTCACGCTGTCCTGCTGCGCGACCGTCTCATGGAGAGCATCGATGACGTCCACTCGATACGCATCGGAAGCGAAACTGTCAGCCGTATTTGTCGCTCCGGTTACCGCCATTACCGCCAAGAATCCGACCATCAATATACCTTGCACTCTCATGACATCCTCCTTCTGGTTTATGTGTTTGCTGCGGGATTCTCCCGCGTGCTTGAATGCAAGGTAACCGGACATTGTATATCAGTCCAATTTATAATATACCGTGTAATGATAATAATAACTTATTACGGTAGCGATCAATGACTCTGACGGAATTGCAATATGTCGTCGCCGTGGCTCAAGAGCGCCATTTCGGCCGTGCCGCCGAGCGCGTATTCGTGACCCAGCCGGCATTGAGTCTGGCTATCAAGAAGTTAGAAGATGAATTAGGCACGACGATTTTCGAACGCCGCCGGAGCCGAATCGAACTGACTCCGCTCGGTGAGCAAATCGTCCATCAGGCACAACGCGTGCTGGAAGAGGCGGAGCACATCAAAATCCTTGCCGCCCAAGGCAAGGATCAACTGAACGGGCGGCTGCGGCTCGGCGTCATCGCGACCGTGGGACCGTATATCCTTCCGGATTTGGTCCCGCTCCTGAATACGCGGGCGCCAAAAATGCCCCTGGAACTGGAAGAAAACCTCACACAGAACCTGGTCGGCATGCTGAAGAGTGGAAAGCTCGATGTCGTCATGATCGCCCTCCCCTTCGAGGAACCAGGAATACTCACCACCGCCTTGTACGATGAACCGTTTCAGGCCGTGGTCCCCGCCGGACACCCGTGGCAGAAAAAGAAGGTTCTCGACTCCCGTCAATTAGGCGCGGAGAAGGTCCTCCTGCCTCATGCAGGACATTGCTTCCGACAACAGGTCCTCGATGCCTGTCCGGAGCTTAGTCGCTCGGATACGGAAGGCTGGCAGGGAAACTCGTTGGAAACCATCCGCCAGATGGTCGTCTCGGGATTCGGCATCACCGTGATGCCCTGCAGCGCCCTCACGCCGAAGCACCAAAGCAAACGCCTGATCACGATCAAACTGGCAGATCCGGTCCCTGGTCGGCGAATCGGTCTCGCCTGGCGACGGGGGTTCACGCGACCTCAGGTCATCGATGTGATCCGCGAAGCCGTCCATGCGCTGAAGGTGCCGGGCCTCAAGATGACGATGGGATGACGCTCATGACCAACCTATCCTGCCGCTTGTTGCCGTAAACGGCTTTTGTTAGGATGCGCCGACTCACTTGGGAGCGCATTGGGAATGAAAATCGCGACCTTCAACGTCAATTCATTGCGCAAACGTTTGCCGATCGTGCTTGAGTGGCTTGATCGGCATCAGCCGGACGTTCTGTGTCTCCAAGAGACGAAGGTCCAGGATAGCGAGTTTCCCTTGCTCGCGCTGGCACCCAGTGGGTATGAGACGACCTTTCGTGGAATGAAGTCCTATAACGGGGTGGCGATCCTCAGTCGAAAGAAGCCGGAAGCGGTGTTCTACGGATTCGACGATGGAGGAGACCCGGAGGACTTTCGTTTGCTGAGAGTGGTCATCGATGGGATTCCCATCGTGAATACCTACGTGCCGCAGGGGTTCGAAATCGACTCGCCGAAGTATGCCTACAAGCTCGCCTGGTATGCACGACTCCGGAACTATTTCGACGCACACCTTTCACCGCAAACCCCGGCGATTTGGTGCGGAGACATGAACGTAGCCCCTCGCCCCATGGATGTTCACAGTCCGGAGAAGCATCTGAACCATGTCTGCTACCACGAAGCCGCGCGGAAAGCATACGAGCAGACGGTCGCATGGGGATTTCAAGATGTTTTCGTAAAGCTCTATCCGACACGTCAACAATATACATTCTGGGACTACCGCGCGCCGAGCTCACTTGCGGCCAACAAAGGGTGGCGCATCGATCATATGATGGCCACCGCGCCGCTCGCGGACAAATGCGTGAAGGCGGATGTGGACGTCGAGCCTCGGCGAGCGAAAGAACCTTCAGACCATACCTTTTTGTGGGCTGAGTTTTCGATCTGACCGTGCGCGCGACATCCACTCCAACCAAGCTGATCGATTCCAGGGTCTTGTGATCGACCAGAATGGGACTCCTCTCCTAGGCTGCCTTGGCGCGCATATGGTTGCTACGATTCTGCTCGATCAAGGGATCAATGATCAGCCCACAATTAAGACAGCGCAGAATCACGGCACTGGACGAGACCGCCGGTTGACGCTCGTGGATCATCAGACCTTTGCATTTCAGACAAGTCATGCATCCCCCTCCTGCTGATATGAATGACGACAAACTAAATAGCATCACAAGATTAACCCCGTGTTAACGGCCAGTTAAAAGTCTCTAATGTCGTGTTCGATCGTCATGTGATTTTCAGCGCAGGATGTCTCGTGCCCACCAGATGACCGTTCAACCTCGGTGAGGAAATCACGATTGGCTGCGAAGTCCTGGGCCAAGAGTGTTTGAAAAACGGCCCATGAAGCCAGCAACGCTATCCGCTCAGAAAACATCCACGACGGACGTGGCAATTATCGGTGGCGGGGCGGCCGGCCTTGCCGCTGCAATCGCAGCCGGAGAACACAGCCAAAACGCAAAGATTTGCCTGCTTGACGGGGCTCGGTCATTGGGGGCTAAGATTCTGGTCTCAGGCGGAGGACGTTGCAACGTCACGCACGATCGTGTGACACCGAAGGATTTTTTCGGCAATCGACACATCATCCGCAACGTCCTCGCGGCGTTTTCAGTCGAACAAACGATTGCGTGGTTTACTTCACTCGGTGTTGAATTGAAGCGCGAAGAGACCGGCAAGATGTTTCCGATCACCGACCAAGCACGCACTGTTCTCACTGCACTGCTTACCCACGCGCGGGAGTCGAGCGTCACGCTCTGCCTGGATCATCGTGTACGCGAGGTCGCTCGGTCTGGATCCGGCTTTGAAATTCGGCATAGCAATGGCCTGCTCCATGCCGACCGACTCATTCTCGCCACCGGTGGTCAGTCATTGCCGAAAACAGGAAGCGATGGATTCGGGTACCGGCTAGCCCGCTCCTTCGGCCATCATGTGACTCCGACGGTCCCCGCGTTGGTCCCGCTCCTGTTGGACCGCTCCATGTTTCACACGACACTCTCAGGCCTCTCGCAGGAAACGGCGCTGACGACTCTGGTGGATGGTCGAGAAGTCGATCGACGCACAGGGAGCCTGCTCTGGACCCATTTCGGGATCAGCGGCCCAGTCGTCATGGACGCAAGCCGTTTCTGGACCCTTGCAACGAATCGAGGCGCGCGCGTTGATCTTTATGGCAACTTCGTGCCGGATCGATCATCCGAGGCCTTGAAGGAATGGTTTATCAGACAGACCGTTGAACATCCGAAACGCTCGCTTGTACGAACTCTCTCCTTACTGGTCCCAGATCGCTTTGCCGAATCACTCTGCCGTCATTATCGTATCGAACCGCAGCGCATCATGGCTCAGGTCGCGCGCACTGATCGAGATCGGTTATTGAACGCTCTGACCAGGTTTCGATTTTCGATTGAGGGCGACCGCGGGTGGAACTTTGCCGAAGTCACGGCCGGCGGCGTGCCTTTGGAAGAAATCGACTATCGCACGATGGAATCAAAGCTGCTTCCTGGCCTCTATCTCGCCGGGGAGCTGTTGGATTGCGACGGCCGAATCGGAGGGTTCAATTTTCAATGGGCTTGGACGACAGGATGGCTGGCTGGACGATCGGCAACCAGAAGTCTGTTTGCGATAAAACCAGCATCGGGAATTCCATGATCCTCACTGGGTTCGCTCTTCCGTTCGACACCGGCCTTACGAATTCCAAGATCACCACACGCCAGCCTCTGCCTCCGAACAAGCCTTGGCTCTAGGAAGAGTCCGATACGAAGCGACTCCTTCCTTCATCGGTGTCTCATGGGGAGACACCGTCATCACCTGGAGTTTCTCTTCACCGAGCGCCTCATCGTTGGTCCGCAAGACGCCTTCGCGATTCAACATCTTGACCACATTCGTGCGCGACACGATCGGAGGGTATGGTCTGAACTGATCCGCTGAGACATAGGAAACCTGGATGGTCACAGGGCGGCGCTTGGCGTAAATGAATTCTCGCAGATTGTCGTCAATAAGCGTCTTCAAGGTGACGACGACGGAGCTCTCAGCGGGAAGAGTCGCGATCGAAAGGACATACAACGGCTTGATATCGGGCGGCGCCTCTTTCTGGCCGAGGGCCATACGATTCGGAGCCGTCAGCAGCTGCGTCGACTGATTGATCGCGGGAGACCGGACACCCACCCGCAAGTTCGTGATGTCGCGATCGGACACGTTTTCGAGCAAGAGCTTGATGAGCACCCATGCTTGCGGATCGGGAGCTTTGGCCCGACCATTCGGCACCGATTGTTCCTCTCGGCGGATGCTGCAATCGGACACCAGATTGCGTCGTTCAAAGAAATAGAGCGTATTCATCCCTTGTGGTTGCATTCCCCGTTCATATGTATAGAACGACACGCCGACATGGATCATTGTCGGTCTGAACCAGTTCACGACCGTCGGAAGGACAAAGGGAACAAAGGCGGCAAATAAGCCGAGAATGGCAACCTTACTGAGGAGGCTTTGCCGCCAAAACCAGTTCCAGCACTTCTTCAACCACGCCATGGAAACCTTGCTCGATATTCTCGGTCTTGCATGTACTAACCATACGCCCTTGGAGGAACTCCCGACAAGAGTCAGACTGGTCCTTGACTGTCGCCGTTCCAAGTCGCCATGCTGATCGTGAACCGGCCCGAGAGAAACCATGTCGGAGAGGCAGTCTCAAGACGCTCATGAAACAGATCGGCGGATCACCATCCGCTGGAAAGTGATGCTTGCGCTCGGCGCCGTCCTCATTGCGCTGGGGCTCTTTGTCGACTGGCCCTCTCCGCAAGAAGCCGGCGTACCGAATACGTCATCGTTTCTGATTATCCTCGGTGGGCTCCTCGGCGCGGTCGGACTCCTGACCGCGCTTCGGGGAGAGTAGATGCATGGATAGGGAGAGGGCACCTCTGCGCTGACGACTCTATGAGGAGATCGCGGGCTACCGACTTCCCGTCTGGGACTGAACGGCGCTCACGCCATACGGGCTGAAGAAGGCCAACACCTTGTCGCCCACCTTGAACTGACCGCCGAGTTGGGTCTGTTGCGTGAGGTTCAGAATATGGAGCTGCCCTTTTTCGTCTCGAATAACCATCGTTCCCGGAATACCGACCGTCATGGAAACAACTTCCCCTTGAACGGGCGGAAGGGCGAGGGCGGAAGCGGGCAGACTGACTATGGTGATGGCCAGAAGCAAGAAACCGTTCAATGCGCTGGTTATAAGCCGCTGCATGGCGACATTTTCTTTCCTCATATTGTTATGGTCAGTCTCTGTCACCACATCATGATCGCCAGTAAGGATCCCGGCGCTGACCGACCAGCCGTCATTGTATCAGGATGCCTGTCGCCTGGGCATACGACGGTTGAACAAGAAGCGTGTCGACTCGCAACTCGCGCAATTCTTCCCCATAACCGTCGAGATGGCCCCAGTTTTCATGCGATCCCAGACTCTTGGTCACATTGTCCCCTGCCGATCAGGGTGACCAATCCTGGCCAAATTCACCACCTTGTCTTTACACTGATCGCATAGATAGAAGGTACGTCATTCTCCTCTGTGTCACCGGTGACGCCCAGGATACGTAACGTGGGCTATGGGCGTGGAAGGAGATCCCCCTCTTTCGCGGTAGATATTTCGAGGGATGCGCGCGCTTACTCTCTCCGCTACGCTTGATCCATCACCCTGGAGCAGCAACATAAGCGGAAGGAGCAGCCATGGCTAATAGGACGAATCCCGTGCGACGCCATAGTCGGTTTCCGGTCAGCTGGCCCGTGGTATACGGAAATGAGGCGCTTCTCGCAGAAGGGACCGTTCTAGACCTGACCTCTCGAGGCTGGCGGGTGGCAGGATCGATGCCGGTGACAGCCGGCATGCAGTTAACTCTTCAGGTATCCATCCCCGAACGGTCCGCACCGCTGTATGTCCATCGGGCAACCGTACTGTGGGTACACGATCATGAGTTTGCAATTGAAGCCCACGAGATGACATCGATCGATCAAGCCTGGGTCACCGAATTTCTCCAGCACAAACTCGGGCTCATGTGGATGTCGCGAGCCACTGATCAAGAGACTTCGCTTCAAGCCAGAGACAAGACCTCCCATGCTGAGATCGCCCGGCCACAACCTCCTGATCCCTCTGAGGAGGATGTTCTGCGTCGATTCCTTGCGAGTGAGACCGCTTCAACTGATCAGCCTGTCGAAAGGCGGTGGGACAGTGCTTTGGAGTTTCAGGAGACCGAGACACCTACCCTTGCCGGCCGCCGGCCGGAGAAAGTCTTGCGCGAAGCGCGCCGCATCCTTCGACGCATAGTGGCTATCAAAGCGAATCGTGTCCAGACAGGCCAAAATCAGATTTTAAACAATTAGCCCTCTCCAACAGAATCCCAACTCCCTGTCGCTTCAACAGCCTGGTCGATGCGAAAGGGGAGGATAGTAGAGAACCCCAGCAAAGAGCTTCCATAGTTCCCTGCTGGGGCCTTCACGACCACTACATGGTGTTACTGCACGCCTGGTGCACCTTCTTCTTGTTGTTGTGGGGTCGCCTGTGGGTTCGCTGGGCTCTTAGTACTTTGCATTTCAATATTGGGTGCCGTGGCACCTGCGCAGTTTGGGTTTCCCACAGGGTAGTGGGCGTACCTCAGAGTGAAATTGGCATTGCTTGCGCCTCCGAACCAATGATTGATTGATACCGTGTACCACCCACCATTCGGTGTACTAGCAATCTTGACGAGAGGGCAATTGGCGCAGGCTCCACTGTCATCGTTTCTCCACGCGGTAAAATAGTTCGGTGCGGTGACCTGCATCCCGAGATCCGTTCCTTGTGATGTCACTTCAAGACGAAGGCAACGCTGGGCGGGGACTTGGATTTGGGCCACCCACGGTCTGGCCATACTGCCTCCCGCAAAGGTTGAGCCAAAAACGACATGAGAACCACCGTTAATTGAGGTGCTCGAACTAGTAGGGGCCATCAATTCCGTGGCCCATGCGGTCCCAACCATGAGAGCGACGCCGAGGACGATTCCCCCGGCCCCTAACAATTTTACCGCTGTCTTTTTTACCATAGTTAATCTCCTTATTTGCCGGATCGTACCGGCTCGTTGGGTGAAGGGAACGGATATCAGTGAAAGCCCAACATCTCTCACCAACTCTGCACCAGGTGCAGACACCTCTGAGGCCAATCAAGCTGACCCAGCCAGCCATCCCTCCTCTCCTCTGATCAATGCCAGGCCGTTCCATTCATCCCGTGCATAGAAGACACCGTTGAGTGTTTATGGTGCTCCTCTCATCGGTTTTTCCGCTCACCGGATCTCTCCTCTTGCTCCGCTTCGTATTCCAACTGCGCCGTCTCTTGCACAACACTCCAGTTGTCGTGTTCACTGCTCGCGTCATCATTCAGGTCTCCAGGAACCGCGACTGACTCCGAAGTTCCCTCCTGCCTCCACCCAGTCATGGATGATGGACTATTCTGTGGCACGGAGTGCGAGGCGGACGGACTGCTCAGACCTGTGCGTGATTCCGAGCTCGGCGCGGGGTCGGTTGGCATCGGTCCACAGGCGGATAATCCGATGAGGAGCACGAGGCACACCAACCATACCCGTCGACGCAGATACCGCGAGCACACTGTCTTAAATTCCTTGGCCATGCCACGCCAACCTGTGATCTCGTTCTGGGTATACTGACGGCATCGAAAACACCGTCCGAAAGACATACGGGCTTGCCCCAAGCTCATCGGCACGCCACCGCGACTCGCGTCGGGAGGCTGGTCGCTGTCTCGCTCAGCAATGCCGTAACGCATTCGTTGTACTCCTGAGACCTGCCGTCCCGTGATCAATACTCAAACAACAGTTTTCATGCTTCCATCGACCGCACTGGGATCCCATTCCAGTCACCTCTCAAATCGTCTCTCGTGCAAGTCTGTCTGGATCTACAGCAAAGGAGATGCCAACAGAGGGCAGGACAACATGCGGGTTCAAACAGCAACTACGGCCTACGTAATTACAACGGCATACATAGCTACTACCTAAATATACATATACGAGCATTGTTGCTTATTGACATGTGTGTATCTCATTGGATTCAAGACATGTATCGAATCAGATTCATCCGCGAGAGTCGTCATGCTGTGACCAGCACGTAGCCGAACCCATCTGGCCATCCCCCCACGCAAGGTCGCAAGACTCGATAGCTCAGGCATACGCTTGGCCTGGCTTTCCCTTCGACTCGACTGCTTGGTCAACGCCGGCCGTGCTGGAATCTCTTTGAGAGGATGATTTGAACTTGGACGTATTTTGAGCGCCGTGCGACAGAGCCTCCCGCCCATTCAAGAAGCTTCCCGAGAAAATGAGGCGTGATGAGCCTTATAACTTCGGCATCAAGCGATCGGCCGAGAAGGAGCTTAAAAGCAGTGCCTTCTGGCGATCTCAATGTCGTCGATCGCGTACGTCAGATATGTGTCGTATTTGCGACCCGTCTCGTGGAGGAGGTGAGGATTGGCACCGACGTGAGATCTATCAATAGGCTTGCCCTGTTGCTCAGGACCGTGATGATCAAATTTTTACGAACACAAGCGTGAGTCTACACAGATAGACCGTCAGCAACGAGGAAAAGAAATGGTGTGGATGACGGGTTTCGAATTGCACCTGGCATCGCCACATCAATAAGATAGTTCTGCATGCGAAATCACCGCTGCTCGCTCAGGGCAAGTGCCGGCGATCCTTCGGTCTGGCATTCCCAAAGGCTCCAGGAATAATCCATTGAGATGACTTGATATTCCGTTCGCTTCACGAACCCGGGATACTCCTCGAGCATCAGTTCCTCGACCGGACAGGAGTACGCAATGAGAACGCGGCGTCCGGTGACGGCTTGGAAGCGTCGCAGATTATCGGCGACGTGCTTGAATATCGGCCCGAGGAAAGGGCGGTACATATAAATCAGCAGGTTGCTGTCCGGAAACTCGAAATCGGCCGCATTGACACAGTCGACCCTGACGTTTCTGCAGAGCGCGGGGTTCTTTACGTCCGACAAATACCGATCGATATTGACTCTTGCCACTTCGCAATGTAAGGGAGACAGTTCGACACCGATCACTTCCTTAAACGGCAGCTGCGCCGCCACAATCAAAGTTCGCCCCTTCCCACACCCTAAATCGATAAATGAATATTGCCCGAGATCCAGCCCTTGGGTCGTGTTCGTCAGAATATGCCGGATAACGAGTTCCCTTGTTGGAACGTAACCGACCGCCAGACTCCTCGCCGTTTCATCGACGATTCCTGCCTCGCTGGACTCCGTGACACCCGAAGTCATCACCCCGTATTTCTTGTCGAAATCGTCGTGTAGCTTCTGGCTCAAGAGATACAGAATGATTTCCTTGAGCGTTTCCCAAAAACCGAACACCCGATAGGTATTCATCACGATCTTGAACTTTCCGCCGGTGTCAGGGTTGTATTGCATGCGACTCCTTCCATCCATCACGGATCGTTTTTATTGCCAGTATTTCATTGATGCGTTGATGAACCTGAATGCTCCGCACCGCATCCGTATGTTCACCGAGAATGGTTCCGATCTCCGCGGTTCCCCTTGTATATAACGCCCAATCGACCGGAGCTTTTCCGTGCTTGTCGAGCGTCGCGCTGGTCCACCAGGCATGGATCGGCGCGTGCAGAGGGTCCTGCATCGCATCGCGGAGAACTCTCCCCGTCTCGCGGTCCAAGGCATAGGCGACTTTGAGCGCGGAGACGGATGCATCGGATTCTTCGCGGGACAGCAGCTTGCGATCCTGAACCCATCGGATCGCATAGTCCACTCGGTCTTCCTCGCACAACCCTTCCAGTGTGTCTTTCAGTGCCTGCCGCTCTGACTCGGGCAAGGCCATGAAAGCCTCCTTGCGGTCGCCTTGTATATACTGGTTCAGTTCATCATCGGCCGACGCTGTCGATTCCGATGCCGTCAGGGGTTGTGTATCCAGAATGCCTACAAACGCGACTGACTGCCCCTGCCGCTCCAGCATGCGGCCCACGACCAAGGCGATCGCTCCTCCATTGGACCATCCGAGCAGATGATACGGCCCATCCGGCTGCCGCTCGCGAATGATTGCGGCGTAGCGTGCGGCGATCAAGTCCATCGACAGGACATTCCACGGTTCGGAGAAAATCCAGCTCAAGGCCAATCCGTAGACGGGTCGATCATTGCCCAACGCATGGGCGAGTGATTGATAGGCCGAAACGTGCGTTCCGGTCGGATCGAAACAAAAGAGCGGCACGCCCTCGCGTCCGGCCTGAAGCACGACGAATGGAGAGGACGCCCTCTCGGCTTGACCGGAGATCCGGTCCGCCAAGCTCGCGATCGTGGGCGCCTGGAAGAGATCGAGCAATGCGATCGGATTCCTGCCCATCATCTGAATGCGGGACACGAGCTGTACCGCCGTCAGGGAGTGGCCGCCGAGATCAAAAAAGTTATCGTGAATTCCCACTTGCGGCAGGCCGAGCACCTTTCCCCACTCGAGCGCAAGTGTTGCTTCCATATCCGTACGTGGCGCCACGAACGTCTGTTGCGGATCACGGCCTGTCGGTTCGGGCAATGAACGGCGATCGACCTTGCCGTTGGTGTTGCGTGGCAACGACTCCAGCACGATGATGCCGGACGGCACCATATAGTCGGGCAATCGTTCGTGCAGGAACTCCCGAAGCGCACCACCGGAAACGCGGCCTGACGCATAGGCCACGAGCCGTTTATCGCCTCCGGCATCTTCTTTGACCACGACGACAGCCTCGTGCACGTCCGGATGCTCGAGGAGCTGCAACTCGATTTCTCCTAGCTCAATCCTGAAACCCCGCACCTTGACCTGATGATCCATCCGCCCGAGAAACTGGATGACGCCGTTCGGCAAGTAGTAGGCCATGTCGCCGGTCCGATACAGACGAGCGCCTGGCTCTTTCGAGAATGGATGGGGCACGAATACGTCGGCCGTCTTGGCCGGATTTCGCAAGTAGCCCCGCCCGACTCCGACTCCGGCCACGCACAACTCTCCCGTCACTCCGATCGGCAGCGGTTGGAGAGACGGTGACAGCACATACAGCTCGAGGTTGGGTACCGGCCTGCCGACCGGCATCGAGGCAACTTGCGGGTCGGGGCTTTCGCTGATCTGGTGTAGAGCCACGTCGTCCGCGCATTCCGCCGGCCCATAGGCATTGACCAGCGGAATCGACGGATAGCGGGCAAGCCAGCGTCGGCACAGCTGACCAGGCAGCGCTTCTCCCGTCGGCAGAATCATCCGCAGTCGTTTGAGCTCCGGGTCATCCGCCTTCCTGTCGGCTGCCATATCGAGCATGCTCTGCAATAGCGCAGGCACGGTCTCTAAGACTGTCACGCCGGTCGCCTCTACATGACGCAGCAGCCTGGCTGGATCGTGAGCAATTTCGTCGGGAACGATGCAGACTTGGCCACCGCATAAGAGCGGAGCTAGAAACTGCCAGATGGAAATGTCGAAACACTGGGACGCGGTCTGCGCGATCACGTCGTCTGCGGTCAGACAAAGCGTCGTCACTTTTCCCCACAGGTGATTGAGCATCCCGCGATGTTCGATGATCGCTCCCTTGGGCGCCCCGGTGGAGCCGGACGTATAGATCACATAGGTGGCTTCCGCCGCATGCCAAGACCGGTCGGGATTGAAGTCCTGCTTCACCGACGATTGAACCCCCTCCATCGTCAGCAGGGTCGGCCTTGCGTTCCCCGTGAGCCTTTCCACCAGTGGCTTCGCGCGCGCGATGAATCTCCGTGGTCAACAGCACGCGCGCGCGGCTTTCGTCGAGCATGTGCGCCAGACGATGGTCCGGATGCCCCGCGTCGAGCGGCAAATACATCCCGCCCGCCTTGAGTATTCCCAGCAGCATCGCGAGAAAGTCCGGATCTCGGTCGCCCAAAAGCGCCACGACAGTGTCGGGCTTCACTCCTTTGATCAGCAGCCCATGAGCCACTCGGTTGGCCCGACGATTCAACTCACGATAGGTCACGCGCCGATCCAACCAGGAAACTGCCACGCTGTCCGGCGCCGCCAACGCTTGCATTTCGAACAGCTGGGGAATGGACCGGTCGGGCACATGCAGGGAAGGTCCCTCGTTCCAATCGCTCAACAAGCGCCGCTCTTCCTCGCCGGTCAACAGGCGCAACTCCTCGATCGTCGCATTGGGCTGCGCCGCCATGTCTTGAAGGATCAGTTGATAATGCCGGAGCATGCGCATGACACTGTCTGCGGAAAACAGATCGGTATTGTATTCCATCGACGCCGTCAGCCCGCTCTCGGTTTCGCACAGTGTCAGCGTCAGATCGAACTTGGCCGTCAACGGCTCCACGTCCACTGTGGCGATGCGAAGTCCCGGCACGGCCAACTCGGCAGTCGGCGCGTTCTGAAGCTCGAACATCACCTGGAAGACCGGCGAGTAGCTGGCGTCGCGCACCGGCTGCAGCGCTTCGACCAATTTTTCGAACGGCATGTCTTGATGTGTGTAGGCGCCGAGACACACCTGTCGGACCAGCGCCAAGAGTTCGCGGACTGACTGATTTCCCGACAGGTCGGCCCGTAGCGCCAGCGTGTTCACGAAGAAACCGATGAGCCCTTCGATCTCGCTCCTGGTGCGGTTGGCAATGGGAGACCCGACGATCAGATCCGGCCGGCCCGTATACCTGAACAACAGCGCATAGAACCCGGCGAGCAGAGTCATGAACAGCGTCACGCCCTCGCGCCGGCTGAGCTCGGTCATTGCCGAAGACAATTCGGAGGACAACGAGATCGTCAGCGACGCGCCGCGCGAAGTCTGGACCGGAGGTCGCGGGTGATCCATCGGAAGGTTCAGCGGCTCAAGCGCGCCGGACAGCCGCTCCTTCCAGTAGTCGAGTTGGCGATTCAAACGCGCGCCGGACAGCCATTGCCGTTGCCAGATAGAAAAATCCGCGTATTGAACGGGCAGCTCCGGCAGCAACGCGGGTCTGCCTTGGACTTGAGCGACGTACAGTTCCGTCATCTCCCGCACCAGAATATGCGAGGACCAGGCATCGGACACGATGTGGTGCATCGTCAATAGAAGAACGTGTTCTTCCGCAGCGAGTCTGAGCAGCGTCACGCGCAGCATGGGACCATGGGCCAGCTCAAACGGACGCTGCGCTTCGGCCGTGGCGAGCCGCAACAGGGCCTCCTCCCGTTCGGATGCATTCAAATGCTCGAGCGGGATCACATGGAGCGTCACCGCCGATGTCGGCGCCACGACTTGAGCCGGTTGTCCATCGATCAAGACCACCGTGGTCCGCAGCGCTTCGTGCCGGCGGATCAGTTCGTTGACGCTCCGTTCCAAGGCCGCGACATCAAGCGCCCCCGACAACCGCAGCGCGATCGGAAGATTGTAAGAGGCGCCATCCGGGTCCAGTTGCGTCAACACCCACAAACGCTGCTGAGCAAAAGACAGCGGCGCCGGTCCGTCACGCTCCACTCGCGAGACCGGCGGCACTTCCGCGTCTCCATCCAGCAAGCGGGCCGACTCTATGACTTCCGCCAATTGCGCCACCGTCGTCGCCTCGAACAAAGTCCGCAGCGGCAGTTCCACATGAAAAACCGAGCGCGTCCGCGCCATCACTTGCGTGGCCAGCAGCGAATGCCCTCCGAGATCGAAGAAATCGTCATGAATCCCGATCCGGTCCCGTTTCAGAATGGTCCCCCAGATGGCCGCCAGCATCTCTTCCGCCGGATTGCGGGGCGCGACATAACGACGGCTCGACGCCAGATATTCTTCAGGATCCGGCAGAAGCGCGCGATCGACTTTTCCGTTCTGATTCAACGGCAGCGCCGGCAGACAGATCAGCGCGGTGGGGATCATATAGTCCGGCACGCGCTCCTTCAAAAACTCCCGCCATCCCGGCGGCTCACCGCCGGAATCGCGGGGCACGACGTAGGCGGCCAGATATTTCTCGCCGGCTCGGCTCGCTCGCGCCGTGACCACCGCTTGTTGGATGCCGGCATGTTCGGTAAGACACGCCTCGATCTCCCCCAATTCAATGCGGTAGCCGCGGAGCTTGATCTGGAAATCGGTTCGCCCGAGAAATTCCACTGTGCCGTCCGGCAGGGCGCGCGCCAGGTCACCGGTCTTGTAGAGGCGACTTCCCGGTTCAGATGCCAACGGATGGGGTACGAACCGCTGGGCCGTGAGGTCGGGCCGTCCAAGATACCCGCGCGCCAGTCCCGCCCCGCCGAGATAGAGTTCTCCCGGCACGCCGATCGGCGCCGGCTCGAGCCGCTCGTCCAGAACGTACGCTTCCGCATTGTCGATCGGACGGCCGATCGGCACGGTTGCGGAGAGTCTCGCGTCTTCATGATGTTGCTCGACCGGAAACGTCAGACAGCCGATCGTGGTCTCCGTCGGTCCGTAATGATTGACCAGACGGCAGCGGCCTGACGCCGTCACCTGGTCGGCGAGCGCATGAGACAACACATCCCCTCCCAGCACGAGGAGACGCCGAGGCTGCACCTCGGCGCCCTCCGCCGTAGCGAGCAGCGACTGGAAATGGGCCGGAACGATCTTCAGCACATCGATCGGGTGCTTCGCGCAATAGGCCCCGAACTTCCGTCCGTCTGTGGCCGTGTCGTATTCGATCACGTGCAGGCAGCCGCCGGACGCAAGCGACGCAAAGATCACGGTGTTCCCGAGATCGGCGCCGAGTGTCGAGACGGTCGCATAGTTCAGGTCCGCCTCTGCCCGGAGCGCGCGGCAGATGAAGCCCGTGTAGTTCAACACTCCGAGATGGGTCACGGCGACGCCTTTCGGAACACCGGTGGATCCGGAGGTATAAATCACATAGGCCAATTCCAACGGATGAATCACCCGATCCGGATTGTTTGACGGCTCCTGCGCGAAGATCCAATCATGGAAGTCCAGACAGTGCAGCGGCGTCCCGGCGGCAGGCAAGCGAGACCGCCATTTCTCCTGCGTCAGGATGGCGGCAATCCCAGCCTGCGAAACCTCGAAGGCGAGGCGAACGCGAACCGAGGAATTGTCCGGATCGAGCGGTACATAGGCCGCGCCGGCCTTGAGCACGCCCAACAATCCCGCCACCATCTCGATCGAGCGTTCGACACATAATCCCACCAGCGCGCCCCGCCCGACTCCCATCCGGTCCAGACCATGCGCGATCTGGTTGGCTCGAACATTCAATTCAGCGTAGGTCAGTCGGCGGTCGCCGCAGACGACGGCGACCGTCTCGGGCCGCGCCGCTGCTTGCCGTTCGAACAGAGTCACGAGCGATTGCGCCGCCGGAAGCGGATACGCGGCGCCGTGGCCCGCATGCAGCAATCCGCGCCGCTGCGACTCGCTCAGCATGGACAGCAGCCCGACACTCGTTTCAGGCTGTGCAGCCGCGCCGGTGAGCAACGCAGTCACGGCCTCGCTCACGATCGGAAGCGCCGCCGGATGAACCAGCCCTCCGTTCGCCTGCAGACGCAATTGAATCGACCGGTTCCGCTTGATACAGGTCAAGGTCAGTTTGAGCGGCTCAATCCGGACAGCCGCCGGTTCGAATGAGAAGACAACGTCAGCGGCATGCGCGAGCGGCTTCACCGTCTCGAATTCAAATCCCACCAACTCCGTCGTCGCCGGAGCTGTCGCGTCCGGCCCGCTGTCCCACATGAAGTACTCCTGCCACTCACGCGCCTGATGCTGGTCGGTCGCGACCGCAGCCGCCAATTCCTGAAACGATTTGTCGGGATCGACCAGGCACCGCAGCGGCACCCACTTGGCGAAGAGCCCCATGCCGGATTCCAGTTCTTCGTATGTTCTCCCGTCGCTGAGCAATGCCATCTGATAGGCTCGTCGGCCGCTGACCCGGGAGAGCACGGTTTGCCAGGCCGCCAATACCAGTGCCTCAACCGGCGTCTCACGCCGTTCGGACAGGGCCAGCAACGATGCAACGACTTCCGTATCCAGGTCCCGAATGAGAGCCTCAGTCCGCCGCCCGGCAGCCTCTTCATCTGCTTGCTCGAACGGAACGGTCATCGGAGCGAGATCTGCCAGCGACTCTCGCCAGAATTGCCGGCCCTTGGGCGCATCTTCCCCCGCGAGCAACTCGTTCTGCCATTCCGCGAATTGCGCGTACTGCACGGGCTCCTCGGCCTGTCCATGCCGCACCGCGGCACCGTACCCCTCGGCGATCTCGCCGGCCAGGTTACGAAGCGTTCGGGCATCGGCACACATGGCAGGCAGACTGATGAGGAGCCAATGCTCACGGCTCGACAACCGGCACAGGGTGCAGCGGACCAGCGGTCCCCGCTCCCAATCGATCGTCTGGCGGCGATGCTCATCGAGCAACTCATCCCGCTTCGTCGCCTGCGCCGCCGCGTCCTTTGCCTGTCGCTCGACGGTCTCCCACGTCGGCTTGCTCTGCTCAACGATCACCTGCAACGGCACCTTGACGCCCGGTTCCCTGCGGAACAGAGTTCGAAACGTTTCGTGCTTGGCCACCGCCGCGTCCACAGCCCGTTCAAGGCGGACGACGTCCAACTCGCCATGGATCACCAGCGTCCCTTGCGACCACACATCTCCGAACGTTTGCTGAAGCGCCCAGAGGCGTTTTTGTTGGGGAGAAAGCCGGAATCCTTGTATGTCGATGCTTGGTTGCATGATGCCTCTTGCAGGATGTTGAACCATTCCGCCGGCTTTGGTCTCGCATCGCTGAACGGCCCTTTTGACCATCCCGCGGACTGTTCAATGCCGAACATGATGTGGCAGCTTGCTAGACGTTCACCATTTGCACGTCTCGCTGATTGACCATCTCTCCCATGGCCACGACGATCTTCCGCGGGCCGACGAACGGCAAACGGGCGTGGGCCACCAGCATGTTGTCGAGCATGAGCAGGTCTCCGTTCCGCCAAGGGAACCGCACCGATGTCCGCTCGTAGAGCTCGCCGATTTCCGCCGCCGTCTCGTCGTCGATCGGAGAGCCGTCGCCGAAGTACACGTTGCGCGGCACCCGTTCGATGCCCAGCACCTCGATCAGCGAGTTCCGAACCGCCGGTTCCAGATAGGAGATGTGATGGAGTTGGATCTGGTTGAAGAACACCAAGTCGCCGGTTTTAGGGTGCTTGATGATCGCCGGACAAGCCTGTCTGGTCCGCATCCCTCCGTCCGACGTCCATTCCCATTCGACACCGTGCTGCCGGCACGTCTCTTCGACGGCGGCCTGGTCTTCGGTGTGAAAGAAGTCCTGCCAGCTTACGTCGAACCCCGGCGTGAAATTCCTCACATACATCAATGCCCGCTCCTGAAATTTCTCGCGCAACTCCGGCCGCAGGCGCTCACACATCTTCCGGCAATCCACGATGGGCGTCTCCCCGCCCTCCTGCGCCGCCTGCACGCAGAAAAATGATTGTTTCAACGGCCAGCGATGCAGATGTGAGCTTTCGTTGTGAAAGAGAATGGACCTGTCGGCCGGATAGGGTGTGGATCCGTACAGGCGGCGCCCTGCTTTCTCCCGCGGCAGATCCCCGTATTCGCCGAACAACGTGGGGCATAGCGCTTGAGCGACCTGCTCGAAATCCTCAGCCCCCTTGAGCGGGAACCCGCGAAACAGGATGGCTCCGTGCGCGAGTAATTCTTGTTCGACTTTCTGCCTGTTGTCCTGCGCCCAGGCGGCCAGATCCACGTCCTCGACCGTCGGCTGCAGGACCAACGGCAACGGCTGATCCGACTCGAGATACCGCCGCTCGACCAGCGTCCGTTGAGCGAGAGACACCGCCTTCGGCTGAATGTTCTTGAACCGCTTGAACTTGCTCTCCTCACGTTGCTTGGATTCGATCATGGCGGACTCCTTTTCTGCACGAGACTGGATCTCGATCGCGGACAGCTTGGTCTCGGGGCCGGCGGCAACGCTTCCCAGCAGCGTCACGAACCGCTCCGAGAGAAGGGCGATCGTGGAGGCATCGAAGAGATCCGTGCTGTATTTCCACAGGCCGGTCAGGCCCTCATCGGCATCCTCCATGAACAACCCCAAGTCGAACCGCGCGACCTCGCTTTCGAACTCGAGCGCGCCGACTTCCAGCCCCGGCAATTCCATGGACGGCGGCGGCACGTTTTGCAGCACCAGAAGCGCGTGGACCAGCGGGTTGCCTCCCAGATCGCGCTTGAGTTTCAGCGCTTCCACGATCTTTTCGAACGGCAGGTCCTGATGCGCGTACGCCTCCAAGGCCGTCCGTCGCGCCTGGGCCAGCAGCTCCAGGAATGTGGGATTGCCGCCGAGATCGCTGCGAAGCGGCAGCAGATTGACGAAAAATCCCACCAGGCCCTCGCTTTCCTCACGATTACGGTTGGCCACGTCGGTGCCGATCAAGATGTCTTCCTGCCCGGTCGTGCGGAACAAGAACGCGTTGAACGCCGCCAGAAGTGTCATAAAGAGGGTCACGCCCTGTTTGCGGCTCAGCGCGCGCAACCGATCGGCGTGCTCCGCGGGGACCGTGAAGACGTGACGGGCTCCGCGGAAGGTCTGCACGGCGGGACGCGGCCGATCCGTCGGCAGTTTCAAGATCGGCGGGTTGACGCCCAACCGTTGTTTCCAATAGGCCAGATGCCCATTCAACACCGGTCCTTGCAGCAGCTGTCGCTGCCAGCGGGCGAAATCCGCATACTGCACCGGCAACGACGGCAGTGCCTCGGTGGTGTCGGCCATCTGCCCGACCCTGGCCTGATAGAAGACCGCGACCTCATGGGCCAACAGTGTCATCGACCAGGCGTCGGCGGCGATATGATGGAGCGTGACGAGCAGGACATGTTCCCGCTCGGCCAGACGCAGCAACCTGGCGCGAATGGGCCGATCCTGATCCAACCGGAACGGCCGTCGAACCTCCACCGAGGCGGCCTCCCGTACTGCCTCATCCCGTCGATTGTCAGGCAGTCCGTTCAGATCATCCAGCGGCAAAACGAACTCACCCGCCGAACCGATGACTTGCACTGGTTCGCCTTCGACCTCGCGAAACGTCGTCCTCAGCGTTTCGTGTCTGGCAATCACCTGCTCGAAACTGTGCGACAAGGCATCGACATCGAGCGCGCCGGACAGGCGTAAGGCAAACGGTAGATTGTACGACCAGCCTTCCGGCTCCATCCGCGAGAGGAACCACAACCGTTGCTGGGCGAACGACAGCGCGAGCGGTCCATGTCGCTCGTCCAGCGCCGGCCGCACCAGCGGCGTCTCGTCCGGGCCGGAGCGAGCCTGCACGATAACGGAGCTCAACCCCTCGACCGTCGGGGCTTCGAAAAGGCTTCGAAGCGGCAGCTCGATCTGGAACGAGGTCCGGATCCTGGAAACGACCTGCGTTGCCAGGAGCGAATGGCCGCCCAGCTCGAAGAAGTTGTCGTGAACGCCGACCTGTTTGACCCCGAGAATCTCGGCCCAGATCCCGGCGAGGATTTCTTCAACCGCGGTGCGGGGTGTCCCGCTCTGCGTCAACGGCTCACCGTCGTCCGGCGCCGGCAGTGCCTTTCGATCGATCTTCCCATTCGGCGTCAGCGGAAGCGCGTCGAGGAAGATCACCACCGCGGGGACCATGTAGTCCGGCAGCGTCTCGGCCGTGAACGATCGGATGACTGCGGCGTCGCGCACGGAACTTTCATTTACGACGTAGGCAATCAATCGCTTGTTTCCCGGCCGATCTTCCCTGACCGCCACGACGGCTTCCCGCACCTGTGAATGCTGAACCAGTCGCGCTTCGATTTCCCCCAACTCGATACGGTAACCACGGACTTTGACCTGATGATCTCGCCGCCCCAAAAACTCCAGCGTTCCGTCCGAGCGAAACCGCACCAAGTCGCCGCTGCGGTAGAGACGAAGGCCGGGTTCGGTTGCGAACGGATCCGGCACGAAGACGGAGGCGGTCTTCACGGGATCGTTGAGATAGCCTCGTCCGACGCCCACCCCTCCGATATAGAGCTCTCCCGCTACGTCGACGGGGACCGGCTCTCCGTTTCCGTCCAACCCATAGAGCCGGAGATGAGGAATCGGTCGGCCGATCGGCACGTGAGTCGCTCCATCGGGAGGCGCCTTTGTGACCGCATGTACGGCAACATCGTCCGAGCACTCCGCCGGTCCGTAGGCGTTCATCAGAGGGATCGACGGATAGCGGCTGAACCAAACTCGGCAGAGCTCAGGAGTCACCGCTTCCCCCGTCGCCAGCAGCCATCGTAAAGAAGACAACGGCACGACCCTCCCATCGAGACCGGAAACAAGGAGCGACGGCACCGTCTCCCATACCGTGATTCTCGACCGCTCGATTTCGCGGAGAAGCCGCTGCGGATCGCGCACGAGATCGTCGAGCAGGATCCTCGTGCATGCGCCGCAGAGCAACCCGGTCAAGAACTGCCAGACCGAGATATCGAAACACTGCGACGCGGTCTGGGCGATCACGTCCGATCCGGACAGGCCCAATGCGGGAATCTTGCTGAGGAGATGATTGACCATCCCCCGCTCTTCCACCATCGCGCCTTTCGGCACACCGGTTGAACCGGAGGTGAAGATGACATAGGCCAGATTCGCGGAGGTGCCTCGGCGCGGCGGATTGTCGTCGGGACCTGTTTCCTTCACCGAAAAATCCAGCAGCATACGTTGCGTTGCGGACTCAGGAGCCGCGGCAACGGCGGCCTCGGCCAAGGCCGCGTGCGCTCGGACCGTCAACAGCAGCGCCGGGCGGCTGGTTGCCAGAATCTGCGCCGTCCGGGCAGGCGGATGATGGGGATCCAACGGCAGGTAGGCGCCGCCGGCTTTCAAGACGCCGAGGATCATGATCAGCAAATCGATCCCACGGGTATGAAGCAGCGCCACGATCCCGTCCGGCCCGACGCCGCGCCGGCGCAAGGCGTGGGCGACTCGATTGGCGGCCCGATTCAAATCGTGATAGGTGATCCTCCGCTCATCGTCGATCGCCGCGACCGCATCCGGAGTCCGCCTCACTTGAGCCTCGAACAATTCGGCGAATCCTTTCTCCTCGGGCCGCTCTGCGGCCGTCCTATTCCATTCGACGAGCAATTGAGCCCGTTCCTCAGCGCTCAGAAGTGACAGGTCGCAGAGGCGAGCCTCCGGCCGCGTCGCCATGGCTTCAAGCAGGTGGCTGAGGTGTCCTACCATCCGGCGCACCGCCTCGGGCTCGAACAACCGCCGGTCGTACGACAGGCGCATGCCCAATCGAGGACCGGGATATGCCACCACCGTCACCGGGTAATTCGTGTGGACGCGGTCGTGGTCGAACTCCAGGCTCACCTCTCCGACTTGCTCGCCCAGTCGCGGATCCACCGGCGCGTTTTCAAAGACGACCAGGCTCTTGAACAGCGCCTGCCCTTTGGGAATCTCGCTCCACCGCTGGATCTGCACGAGCGGTGGATATTCGTATTGCCGAACGCGGTAATTGTCGGCCAGGATGCCCTTGAGCCATTCGAGCAGTCGCGCATCCGACGCGATTCGCACCCGCAGCGGCAGACTGTTGATGAACAGCCCCACGATGGATTCCACGCCTTCAAGTTCCGTCGGTCGTCCGGCGACCGTGACGCCCATCACCACGTCGTGAGTTCCGCTGTATCGGCTGAGCAACAGCGCCCAGGCGCCCTGCAAGAACGTGTTCAGCGTCAATCCCTGCTGCTGAGCAAGCGCGGTCAGCCGCTCGGTTACAGGTTCCGATAGTTCACCGAACTCATCGCCCACTTCGGAGACGTCCTCTTGGCGAGGCGCCGACAGGCGCTCGACGCCGAGGGAGGTCGGAGCACTGAAGCCCTCCAGCTCCTTGCGCCAAAACACTTCAGCTGCGCCGAGATCCTGTCGCTGGAGCCAGGCGATGTAGTCGCGATAGGGGCGCGGCGTCGGCAAGTCGATCGAACGGCCTTCCAGAAACGCCTCATAGTAGGACAGCACTTCCATCATCAGAATCGAGAAGCACCAGTCGTCGGTCAGGATATGGTGGAAGCTTCTGACAATGTGATAGGACTCCTCGCCCGTGCGGATCAATCTGATCCGCATGAGCGGCGCGCGGCTCATGTCGAACCCGTCGGTCAATTCTTTCTCGAGCGCGTGGACGAGGCGATCTTTTTGCTCGGCGGCGGAACTGCCTCGCCAGTCAAGCACGTGCACGGCTTCGGCGAGATCGATTCGCCGCTGCACGACCTGCAGCGGGCGCTTCAGATCCTTCCAAATGTAGGCCGTGCGTAGAATCGGATGCCGGCCGATCACCCGTCCCCACGCTTCGACCAACCGCTCCAGGTTCAAGGGCCCGTTCCACGTGTAATGCTGCTGCATGAGATAGATGCCCGTGCCTGGATTCAGCAACGTGTGGAACAGCATGCCTTCCTGCATCGGCGTCAACGGGTAGAGATCCTCGACCGCGCTCCGGTCCGGAAACAGCCGATCGATCTCCGCCGGGTCGAGCCCGCTGAGAGAAAAATCCTGTGTCGCGAAATCGGGCGCTGATTCCGCGAGCGCAGTCGCCGCGACGGCGGCGGTCTCCGCCACCGTCGGGTGCTCGAACAAATGCTTGGGCGTCAGCTTGATGCCGGACTTGTGCGCGCGCGCGACGACCTGAAGGCTGCGGATCGAATCGCCGCCGATCGTGAAGAAATTGTCGTGGATCCCCACGCGATCCAGATGAAGAACATCCGCCCAAATTTGCGCCAGCATCGTTTCGACTTCGTTCCGCGGCGCGACATAGGCGGTGCTCTGCGGCGTCTGTGCCTGTTCCGGGTCCGGAAGAGCGGTCCGATCAATCTTGCCGTTGGCCGTCAGGGGAAGCGCTTCCAACACGGTCACGGTCGAGGGGATCATATAGTCCGGCAAATGGACCGCCAGGCTGGACCGAACAGAGTCCGGATCAAGATCGGCCGGGGCCACGACATAGGCGGCAAGCTGCTTCGCGCCGTCGGCCGCGGCGCGCACGACCACCGCGGCATCCTTCAACCGGCCGTCGGCCCGCAGCTGCGCTTCGATTTCTCCCAATTCGATCCGGAATCCACGGACTTTCACTTGATTGTCCATACGGCCGTGAAATTCTATCGCGCCGTCCGGTCGATACCGCGCCCGATCGCCGGTCCGATATAGACGCCCACCGGCCCGCTCGCCGAATGGGTTCGGCACAAACCGCTCCGCGGTCAGGTCCGGACGGTCGAGATATCCCCTCGCCAGCCCATCACCGCCGACATACAACTCCCCGGAAACTCCAACCGGCGTCGGCTGACCGTCCGAATCCAGAATGAAGACTTGGCTGTTCGCCAAGGGCCGTCCGATCGGAATAGGTCCCTGCCGGTCCGCTTCCTGGTCGATTCGATGGGTGAGCGCTCCGATCGTCGTTTCCGTGGGTCCGTAGTGATTGATAATCTCGCAGCCCGGCGCGAGCGCTCGGATCCGTTCGACAAGGCCGCCGTGAGCCGCTTCGCCGCCGAGAATCAGACAACGCCGCGGGAGCACCTGCTCCGGCCGTCCCGCTTCCAGCAGGCCGGCCAGATGGCTCGGGACGATTTTCAGCACGTCGATCCGGTGGCCGGCCATGTACTCTGCGACGGCATCGGGATCGAACCCCCGTTCGACCGACAGCACGTGAAGCGCGCGACCGGAACAGAGTGAACCGAAGATCGAGGTGTTGCCGAGATCCGCCGCCACCGTGGAGACGGTCGCGAAATTCGTTGCCTGCTCGAGCGGAAGACGGGACAGGAGCCCGGACACATAGTTGACGACCTGCCGATGCTCGACAGCGACGCCCTTCGGCCGGCCGGTCGAGCCGGAGGTATAGATGACGTAGGCCAAATTCTCCGGTCGCACGTCCCGCCGCAACGGTTGATCGCCTCCTGACGAGATGTTCTCCCAATCACGGTCCAGATAGACTTGCCGTATATCCGAATCCTGGAACAGGTCGCCGGACGCGGCCTGCATGAGGACCACACGGGCGCCGCTGTCCGACAGCATGTACGCCAGCCGTTCTTTGGGAAGCTTGGGGTCGAGCGCCACATATGCGCCGCCCGCCTTGAGGACCCCGAGCAGTCCGACGATCAAATCAAGCGATCGCTCCACACAGAGGCCCACCCGCGCGTCCGGACCGACACCGCATTTCTGCAAGTACCGCGCAAGCCGGTCGGCCCGGGCGTCCAGCTCTCCGTAGGTCAAGGATCGCTCCTCATAGACCACGGCGGTTGCCTCCGGCCGTTTGCGCGCCAGCCGTTCGATTCGTTCATGGACACATGTTCCATCTACGAGAACCATGGTTCGGTTCCAGTCCGTCAGAAGCCGGTCTCGCTCCGCCTCGTTCAGCGGAGACAGTTCCGCCAAACGAACATCCGGCCGTTCCGCCATCGCCATCAATAGCGTACGGTAATAACCGAGGAGACGTGTGATGTCTTCATGTGCAAACCGCTCGCGGGCATAAGAGAGAATCAGCCGCATTTCCGCGGCGGGCTCGACCATCAACGACAGCGGATAGTTGTTGCGACCGGCCGTCAGGACATACTCGGCCTCCTGCCGCTGAGACGCCATGGGAGCGATCCGCAAACCGAGCTGATCCGTGTCGCTTTCCTCTTCAGGGTAGCTTTCAAAGACGACGATGCTGTCGAACAACGGCCGGCCGCCCGGCACGCCGCTCCAGCGCCGGATTCGGGACAGGGGCGTCCATTCGTATTGCCGCAGGAGGCTATTCTGTTCCTGCAGCGAGCCGAGCCAGTCTCCCAGCTTCGCGTCGGAAGGTATGGAGACTCGAACCGGCAGCGTATTGATGAACAGCCCGACCATGACGTCCGACCCGGGAAGTTCCGCCGGCCGGCCGGAGACCGTCGCGCCGAAGAGCACCTCCCGATCTCCGGTGCACCGATGCAAGAGGACCGACCAGGCTCCTTGCGCCAAGGTATTCAATGTGAGTCGGCGACGCTTGGCGGCGACGGTCAATGTTTCGACTTCCGCCTTCGACAGCCGCACTTCCTGTTCCGCGTACGGGAGGGATTTCAGCTCTTCCGACGCCGGGCATTGCGGCGTTTCCAGCGGCAGCGCGGTCGGCGTCGAGAATCCTGAAAGGTTCGTCCGCCAGAAATTCTCGGCCGTGTCAAGGTTTCGGCTCCTCAGCCAGGTCAAATACTCGGCATAGGGCCTGACAGGCGGCAACCCCGGTTGTCGCCCATGGGTCAATGCGTCGTAACAAGTCAGCACCTCGCGCAGCAACAGCGCGACGCTCCAACCGTCCAACAGAATATGGTGGTGGCTATTGATGAAATACCAGCGACTGTCCTCGATCCGGATCAGCGTGAGGCGCATCATGGGCGGTGTCAGCAAATCGAACGGCTTGCGTCGATCCTCGCGCAACAATACCTCCAGGGCTTCGTCCCGCTGCCTGCCGAGAAGGGCCCGCCAATCGAGGATCTGCAGCGGAATCCGCACGCCGAGCCGCGCCACCTGCATAGGCTGCTTGACACCGTCCCAGACGAAGCCGGTGCGGAGGATCGGATGACGCTCCATCACCGTTTGCCAGGCCTGCTCGAACGGATCGAGCTTCAGCTCTCCGTCGATGACGAAGCCGGTCTGCGTGAAGTATGGGTCCGCGGCCGCGTCGGACACGGCGTGGAAGAGCAGTCCTTCCTGAAGCGGAGAAAGATAGTGGATCGATTCGATGTCTTTTCGTTTGCTCATTGCCTGCCCCACGTCAGTTCATTTGTTCCAAGATCGCGTCCAGCGCATCCTGCTCCAGCTCCACATTCGGAAAATCGGACGGTGTGTAGCCGCCGGCGTCGGCGCGCAGGCAATGCGCGATCAACGTCTGCAAATCGTTCAGATATGCCGCCGCCAGAGACGAGATCGTGCCGGAACCATAGCGCTCGCGACTGTATGTCCACATGACTTCCAGGCGTCCGTTCACGATCGACGCGTTGATATCCAGCTCGTATTCCATCGGATTGCGGGGATCATGCTCGTTGCCGACCGATTCCGTGGACAGGACGAAGGCCGACTCCTCCGCGACGACCGCGTCGAACTGCCCGAGATAGTTGAATCCCACCGGAATCCGCGCCGCCGGCCGCGCCTCGGCCGCGGAGCGGCCTTTCTTCGTCAGATACCGGACGATGCCGTAGCCGATGCCGCGACCCGGGATCCGCCGAAGTTGTTCCTTCACCGTCTTGAGCGCTTCTCCTGGCGAGACCGATGACATCACGTCCAAGGTCACGGGAAAGACGCTGGTGAACCACCCGACGGTGCGCGAGACATCCAGTTCAGGGAACAGATCCTCCCGTCCATGCCCCTCGAGATCGATCGTCACGCGATCGAGACCTGTCCACCGGCCGAGGGTCTGCGCCAACGCCGTCAACAACACATCGTTGATCTGCGTTCCGTATGCGGGGGCTATCTCGTGTAGCAACGCTTCCGTGTTCCGTTCGTCCAACGACAGGGTCAAGGTCTCGGACGCCGCTTCCCAACCACTGCCGGCTGGGTCGTCGGCGGGCAGCGCGACCGATCCTTCCTCTTGCGCCGTCAGCCAGACGTCGGAAGACGGATCGTTCCGGACCTCGGCTTCGGCATATCGCCGGAGCCGTTCCGCCCACTGGCGGAATGAAGTCGTTTTGGGCGGCAGATGTATCGGGCGGTTTTCCGCTGCTTGCCGGTAGACGGTCTGCAGGTCCTCCAAGAGGATTCTCCAAGAAACACCGTCCACCGCGAGATGATGCACCGCGATCAGCAGCCGATCAGCCGAACCTTCTCCCATCTCGAACCAGACCACCTGCAAGAGCGGCCCTTCCGAAATATTCAAACTTCCTTGCCATCGCGTGGCCTGCGTTTCGAAGGACGCACGGCGTTCCGAATCGGAGAGCGCGGTCAGGTTTACTCGGTGGACGAAGGGCCCCGGCGGAACCGGCGCATGCGACTGGCGCCACCCGTCGTTCGTTCGAACGAATCGAAGCCGCAACGCGTCATGATGGGCGATGAGCGTCGCCACCGCCGTCTCCAAAGCCGACTCCACGAGCGGCTCCTTCGCTTCCAGCAAGACCGATTGATTCCAGTGGTGCGGATTGGCCAGCGGCAATTCGAAAAACGCGCATTGGATCGGCGTCAATGCCGCCTCTCCCATGATGACGCCCTGCTCGGCTTCCAGAACGACCACCGCATCCCGTCCGGCGACCGCCGCAAGTTCGGCCACCGTCTGGTGTTGGAACAACTGACGGGGGCTCAGCAGCAGCCCGACCTGTTTGGCCCGGGCAATCACTTGTAAACTCACGATGGAATCGCCACCCACTTCGAAAAAATTGTCCTGCGTGCCGACCCGCGGCAATCCCAACACCTCTTCCCAGATCTTCGCGAGCGCCGCCTCCGCGGGCGTAACCGGAGGTCGGTAGGAACGTTCCGCCTGTCCGGCGAGATCCGGCACCGGCAGCGCGTTGCGGTCGATTTTTCCGTTCGAGCTCCGCGGCAAGGTATTCAGGACGACAAAGGAACTCGGAATCATGTAGTCCGGCAACGTGTTCTGAAGCCGGCGCCTCACGTCTTGGGTATCCACCGCTTCAGGAGCATCCGGTGTCACGTAGGCCACCAGCCGCCGCTGCCCAGGCTGGTCTTCCCTGGCCACCACCACGGCTTCCAGAACACCTCGCTGCTCCAGCAGTCTGGCCTCGATTTCGCCCGGCTCGATGCGGTAGCCGCGGATCTTGACCTGGTGATCCACGCGCCCTACAAACTCGATGGTCCCGTCCGGCCGATAGCGGGCGAGGTCCCCCGTGTGATACAGCCTCGCTCCCGCATCCGGTCCAAAGGGATCCGGCACGAACGCCTCCGCCGTCCGCTTGGGATCGCGGAGATAGCCGCGCCCCACCCCCACGCCCCCGACACAAAGTTCTCCGACTGTTCCCATAGGCACGGGGGACAGATGGCGGTTCAAAATATAGAGGCGCAGGCCTGGTACGGGTCTCCCGATGGGCACCGGACGATCCGGATCATCCGGAGCCGCAGAGATCGTATGCGTGGCGACGTCGTCCGAACATTCCGCTGGTCCGTACACGTTCATCAATGGAATAGCCGGATAGCGCGCGAACCATCGGCGGCAGAGGGCCGAGGACAGAGCCTCTCCCGTCGGCAGCACCCACCGTACCTTGGCCAGGGCAGGCACGTTTCCATCGACGGCAAGAATCCCCTGCAGCACCGCCGGCACCGGCTCGACGATGGTGATGCCGGCTTCATCCAAGCACGACAACAGCGCCGTCGGATCATGCGCCACGTCGTCCGGAACGATGTGCACCCTCGCCCCGCACAAGAGGGCCGCCAGAAACTGCCAGACGGAAATGTCGAAACATTGCGAGGCGGTCTGCGCGACGACATCGTCGGCCGCCATCCGCAGACTCTCCAGCTTGTACAGGATATTGTTGAGCATGCCGTCCTGCTCGACCATCACGCCTTTGTGCGCGCCGGTGGAGCCGGATGTATAGATGAGATAGGCCAAGCGTCCGGGCGGGCGGATCGGTCTTGGGCCTGTGGGCTCGAGATCCTGCTCCGTCACCTGCTCGATGGTGAGTATCCGCGGGTGCCTGTCCACCGGAAGATCGTTCAACAGGTCCGCGGCCCGACTTTCCCATTCCCGCGTCACCAACAGAACAAGCGGCCGGCTGAGTTCCACGATCTGCGCCATGCGCGGTCGAGGATGCCGTGGATCCAGCGGCAGATAGGCGCCTCCCGCCTCCAAGACACCGAGAATCATCGCCAGTAGTTCAGGGCTACGATCCCCGAGCACTGCCACGACCGAGTCCGGACCGACTCCGGCCGATGTCAACGCATCCGCGGTTATGTTCGCCCATCGGTGGAGTTCCTGATAAGTCCAACTCCGCTCACGGCATATGACCGCCGTGGAGTCAGGCGTTCGCCTGACCTGCGCGGCGAACCGCGTGACATAGTCGGCCGTCAAATCGGGACCCGGAACATTGTTCCAATCGATGAGTTGCAGTCGACGCTCGTGCTCCGTGACAGGCGGCACATCGTGCACTCGCCCTTCCGGCTCGGCGATCATAGAAGCCAGAATCTTCAGAAAGCCGTCCGCGTAACGTTTGACGGTACGCTCGTCGAAAAGGTCCCGGTTGTACTCGAAAGATCCTGACAGCCGGTCGGGCTCGACCACCATGTCCAGCGACAGGTCAAACAGCGCGGTGCCAGGATCGATCTCCATGTTGTCCACCCGCAGCCCCGGCGTTTCCATGGATTGTTCCGCCGGCGTCTGCAGGGTGAACATGACCTGAAAGAGCGGAGAATGGCTCAGGTTCCGTTCCGGCTGCAGCGCATCCACCAAATGTTCGAAGGGAAGGTCTTGATGAGTCTGCGCCCCCAACACCTCTGCCCGCACCCGATCCAATAGATCGATCCAACGCGGATTGTCCGGAATGTCCGTTCGCAACACCAGCGTATTGACGAAGAGTCCGATCAGCTCTTCCACCTCGATCCTGAGCCGGTTCGCGACGGGACTGCCGACCACAATGCTGGTCCGGCCGCTGTAATGGTGCAGCAAGGCCGTGAAGGCCGTGAGCAAGGTCATATATGTGGTGAGGCTGTGCCGGCGACTGAAGCCCGTGATCTGCTTCAACAACTCACCGGGCACCGTAAACTCGCAGCAGGCGCCGCGATAGGTCTGCACGGCCGGACGAGGCCGGTCGGTCGGCAACTCCAATGCGGGCGGCGCATCCCCCAAACGATCCTTCCAGTAGGCGAGCTGAGCCTCCAAGGCCGCGCCCTGCATCCACTCCCGCTGCCAGACCGCATAGTCGGCATACTGGATGGACAACGGCGGCAACTCGGCCGGTCGTCCCGAAACACCGGCCTGGTAGTACGTCACCAATTCCCTGATCAAGACATCCATCGCCCAACCGTCGGAAATAATGTGATGCAAAGTCATCAGCAGCACATATTCCTCTTCCCCGACACGCCACACTCGCGCGCGCACCAGCGGCCCGCGCGTCAGATCGAAAATGCGCTGCGCCTCCGCTTCGCTCTGCCTGGTCAACGTGGCCGGCCGCTCCTCCTCGGGGATATCGCGAAGATCGACGACGGGAATCTCGACCATCACCGAGGACAGCGCGACCTGCGTCGGTTGCCCGTCGGTTTCCTGAAACACCGTCCGCAATGCCTCGTGCCGCGCGATCACTTGATTGAGACCGGCCGTCAACAGATCCACATCCAACCGGCCCTTGAGACGGAACCCGGCCGGCAGATTATAGAAGGGACTGTCCGGCTCCAGTTGCGCGAGAAACCAGAGGCGCTGTTGCGCGAAGGAGGCGGGCAGCGGACCGGTGCGCGCGATCGGCGCCAACGGGGGCGCCTGGCCGGCTGCGCCGTCTTTCCGAGCGCGGTCCACGGCCGTGGCCAAGGCCGCGACACTCGTGGATTCGAACACGGTCCGCAGCGACAGCTCGATGTGGAAGGTGCTGCGGATCCGCGACATGATCTGCGTCGCCAGCAGCGAATGGCCGCCCAACTCGAAGAAATCGTCGTGCGCGCCGACCCGCTCGACACCCAACACATCGGACCAAATGCCCGCCAGAATGTCCTCCGTCGCCGTGCGCGGCGCCGTATAGGGACGGGCGAGCTGATCGCCGAGATCCAGCGCGGCCAGCGCAAGGCGATCGATCTTGCCGTTCGGCGTGCGCGGCAATGCCGGTAACGGCACAAACGCCGTCGGCACCATGTACTCCGGCAGCTGCGACAGTAAGAAGTCGCGCAATGCCGGCACGTCCGGGCCTCCCCCCTCATGGCCGACGAGATAGGCCGCCAATCGTTTCTCCCCCCGCGCGTCGGCATGCAGCAGCACGGCCCCTTCGCGCACGAGCGGACTCGACAGCAGATGTGTTTCGATCTCGCCCAATTCGATCCGGAAGCCGCGCAGCTTGATCTGCTGATCGACGCGCCCGACGAATTCGATGGCTCCGTCCCGGCGATAGCGGGCAAGATCACCTGTCCGATACATCCGCGCGCCCGGCTCGGATCCGAACCGGTCCGGCAGAAAGACCTCGGCCGTTCGAGCGGGGTCTTGCAAATATCCGCGGCCGACCCCGGCCCCCGCCACATACAACTCCCCGGGAACACCGGGCGGCACCGGCTCCAGCCAGGCGTTGAGAATGCGCAGGCGGGTTTGTTCGATCGGACGGCCGATCGGCATGTGCGCCTGGTCGACCGGCGGCGGTTCGAGGATGGGATGGACGGCCACATCGTCGGCGCATTCAGCCGGTCCATAGGCGTTCAATAATGGTATTGCCGGGTAGCGGGCCAGCCATTGGCGGCACAGCGGCGGCGGCAGGGCCTCGCCGGTCGGCAAAACCCACCGGAGATGTTGAAGCCGAGGCGCGGCACCGGACCCCGCTTCCGATGCCGCTTCCAACAAACCTTGGAGTAGAGCCGGCACGGTTTCGAGGATCGTGGTGTCCGTCTGTGCGAGGTGGGCGAGCAAGTGAAAGGGGTCGCGCGATAGCTCGTCGGGAACGATGCTGGTTCTGGCGCCGCACGTCAGCGCCGTCAGGAACTGCCAGACGGAGATATCGAAACATTGCGAAGCGGTCTGCGCGATGACGTCGGACGGCCCCAGCGCCAAGCCCGACACCTTGCTCCGAATATTGTTGAGCATCCCGCGCCTCGTCACCATCGCTCCCTTCGGCACTCCGGTGGAACCGGAGGTATAGATGACGTAGGCCAGATGTTCGGATTGTCCTCGCGCTTCCGGATTGTCTTCACGACCGGCTTCTTTGAGAATCCGTTCGATCACCATGAGCCGTGGCCGCGACGCCTCATCGATCTGCGAGACCGCTTCCTGCAGGCGCGCGAGATACTCTTGCGAGGTGAGCACGATCGGGGAACGGCTCAGCTTCAGAATTTGCGCGAGGCGCGACACGGGGTGATGCGGATCAAGCGGCAAATAGGCTACGCCTGCTTTAAACACGCCCATCATCATCGTCAGGAGATCGATCCCGCGATCGCCCAGCAGCGACACGATCGTATCGGGTCCCGCGCCAGTCTCGGCCAATACATGGGCGACACGATTGGCTCGCCGATTCAGCTCGCCGTAGGTGGCGCTCTCGTCGAGGCATTCGACAGCCACGGCGTCCGGACGACGCTCGACCTGTTCCTCGAACAGCCGCGGCAGGCCATCGAACTCTTTCCTCCAGGATGCATCCGCGACAGGATTCCACTCGGTCAACAGTTGCCGACGCTCGTCCTCCTTGAGCGGCGAGAGATCGGCGAGCCTCGCGGACGGCCGTTCAGCCATCGCTTCGAGCAGCCGCTTGAGATGCCGGATCATGCGGCCGGTCGTATCGGCGTCGAACAGCCGTTTGTCGTAAGAAATTTTGAGCCCCAATTCGCGTCCCGGCCACCCCATGACGGTCAGGGGATAGTTCGTGTGAACACGGTACTGTTCCTCCTCCGCTTTGAAAATGATCCGCCCCTCGCACAATTCCCGATCCACCGGCGCGTTTTCGAACACGAACAGGCTGTGGAACAGCGCCTCCCCCCTCGGCACCTCGCTCCACCGCTGCATTTGGACGAGCGGGGTATAGTCGTACTGGCGCACAAGCACGTTTTCCGCCAGTAAATCCTTGAGCCAGTCCATTAAAGGACGGTCCGGTCGCATGGAGATCCGAAGCGGCAGCGTGTTGATAAACAGACCGAGGATCGACTCGACACCCGACAACTCGGTGGGGCGGCCGGCCACCGTGACGCCGAACAGGACCTCGCGTTCGCTGCTGTAGTAGTTCAATAGCAAAGCCCAGGCGCCCTGAAAGAACGTGTTCACCGTCAGACGATGCCGCTGTGCCAAGTCCACCAACGTCGCGGACGTTTCCGCGCTCAGGTGCAGGCAGTGATCCGCCGCGTCCTCGTTCTGGTCGGCGAAACCTTCGGGCAGCCGGTCGTAGGGCAACGGCGTCGGCGTGGAAAAGTTTTTGAGGTACCCGCGCCAAAAAGACTCCGCGGCATTGATGTCCTGTTTCTGCAACCATGCGATGTAATCGCGATAGGGACGCGGTTTCTCGCGCGTGAGCCGCTCTCCACGCGCGAACGATCCGTAGTGACTAAGAAAATCCATCAAGAGAAGGGAGATGCACCAGTCATCAAGCAAAATGTGATGGAAACTGTGGACGAATTGATGCATGTCCTCCGTCAGTCGAATCAATCTCAAGCGCATCAACGGCGCTTTGCTGAAATCGAAACCTGCCTGAAGCTCGGCACGGAGCTCGGCATCCAATCTTTCAACCTGCTCGGTGCGGCTCAGACCTCTCCAATCCATTGAGATGACAGGTATGTCCACATGCCTCTGCACGGTTTGAAGAGGACGCTTTTGACTTTTCCACACGAACGAAGTCCTGAGAGCAGGATGCCGATCGAGCACGCATCCCCAGGCATTCACAAAAGCGTCGTAATTGAGGTCGCCCTCGAGCAAATACCGATTCTGCATCAGATAAATCCCGCTTCCAGGATTCATAAGCGTATGGAACAAGATGCCTTCTTGCATCGGTGAGAGCGGATAAATCGACTCGATATGGTCTGGCAATGCCGGCTTTCCCACTCCGTCTCCTATTTCAATTCTTCCAGCAGATTGCTCATGTCTTCCTCGGACAGCTCAATACCCACGAGCCCACTGGTCCCCGTTTCTTTTGCCTGTAGGTCCTCTTCGGCGGACCCCTCTGTCGGTACCGCCACGGCGGCGGAAGCCGCCACGGTCGGATGCTCGAACAATTGCTTGGGAGTCAATTTCAAGCCGCGCTGATGGGCACGAGCAAGCACTTGCAGCGTGTTGATCGAATCGCCGCCGAGCTCGAAGAAATTGTCGAGCCGTCCCACGCGGGGCTGCCCGAGCACCTCGCCCCAAATCGAGGCCAAGATCCGCTCGGACTCCGTGACCGGCTCCTCATAAGTCTGCGCCAGCCGCGCCTCTAGATCGGGCACCGGCAGCGCTTTTCGATCCACCTTGCCGTTGGGCGTCAGCGGCAGGCGGTCCAGCAAAACGATTGTAGACACCACCATGTAATCCGGTAGGGTCTGTCGGAGAAACTGCCGCAGCATTTCAGGATCCGGCGGGGCCCCGTGAGGCACGACATAGGCCACCAGCCGGTGAACTCCCGGTTGATCTTCTCGAGCCATCACGACCGCATCCCGCACCTCGGGATGTTCCGCCAGACGAGCTTGAATCTCGCCCAATTCAATGCGAAATCCACGCACCTTCACCTGATGGTCCAACCGTCCGAGAAACTCGATGCTGCCGTCCGGCCGATAGCGCGCTTGATCGCCGGTCCTATACAATCGCCGACCCGGTGCCGGACTGAACGGGTCCGGCACGAACTTCTCCGCCGTCAGTCCGGGCCGATGCCAATATCCACGAGCCAACCCCGCGCCCCCGATATGGAGTTCGCCCGGTACTCCGATCGGCACCGGCAGTCCCTGCCCATCCAACAGGTAGATCTGCGTATTGGCAATCGGTCGGCCGATCGCCACTGCTTGTCCGACTTCGTGTACCCGATAGACCGTGGACCACACAGTGGTTTCAGTCGGCCCATAAAGATTCCATGGATGATTTTGACGCTCGAGTAAGGCTCGGGCCAGCTCGTGCGGAAACGCTTCGCCTCCACACAACACGTGCATTGTGCGGCTAGGAACCCATCCGGCGCCGAGCAGCATCTTCCAGGTGACCGGCGTGGCTTGCGCGATGGTCACGGCGGATTCCGTCAGCAGTGCGGCCAGCCGAGCGCCATCAGCAGCGATGTGCCGAGGGGCCAATACGACCCGCCCGCCTCGCAATAACGGCAGAAACAGTTCCAAGACGGCAATGTCGAACGACAGCGAAGTGACCGCCACCAACGTATCTTCTGGAGATGGTTTGAACCGCTCCGTCATCGCATGGAGAAAGTTGACGGCACTCCTGTGGCTGATCATGACGCCCTTCGGTTTCCCCGTGGATCCCGATGTATAGATTACATAGGCCGCCAGGTCTGAGTGAGTTCTCAGGGCGAGGTCATGTTCCGGCTCCTGCGCGATCGCTGGCCGCTCGCGGTCGAGGCACAGGATTGGAACTTGATCCGAGGGAAGGCCGGCGACGAGCGGCTGCTGCGTCACAAGCAATTGCACCTGCGCATCGGCGAGCATGAAGGCCAGACGTTCGCGGGGATAAGTGGGATCCAGCGGTATGTAAGCCCCGCCGGCCTTCATGATGCCGAGCAGCCCCACCACCATATCCAGCGAACGCTCGACGCAGAGCGCGACACGGACTTCCGGTCCCACGCCACGATTCCGGAGATAGTGAGCCAGCTGATTCGCCCGCTCGTTCAACGTGCGATAGGTCAGCTGCCGACCTTCACATACGACGGCGACAGCTTCAGGCGTTCGCAGAACTTGCGCTTCAATCAGATGCGGAAGGTTCCGCTCATCCGGATAGGCCACCTCTGTTGCGTTCCACTCTTTCACCACCTGTTGCCGTTCGGCTTGACCTATGATTTCAATCGTCGCCAGCGGCGCTTGCGGACAGGCGGCCAATTGGTCCAGCGCAATGCCCAGATGAGCGGCGATACGCTCGATCTGTCCGGCCGACAAACGTTTTCTTTGGTATGACAATATCAGTGAAAGTTCTTCACCGGGAATGACGTGGAGTGTCAGGGGATAATTAGTCTGTCCCTCGAGGCGAACCTCATGAACCGTCATGCCGACCTGCCCCTCTTCCAGCATCCGATCCGTCGGATGATTGTCGAATACCAGCAGACTCTCGAAGAGCTGCCGGCCGCGCGGCATCTGACTCCAGCCCTGGATCTGCGCGAGGGAGACATGCTCGTATTGACGCAGCTCGCTGTTGTGCATGAGCAAGTGACGAAGCCAGGCTTGCACGGGCATGTCCGGCGATACGGCGACACGAAGCGGCAGCGTATTGATGAACAGCCCGAGCATCGTCTCGATGCCCGGAACATCCGCGGACCGTCCCGACACCGTGGTGCCGAACAGCACGTCTTTTTCTCCGCTGTACCGGCTCAGCAACAGCGCCCATGCTCCCTGCACCAGCGTATTGACCGTGATTCGTTCTCTGGAGGCATACTCCTGAAGCACGGACGTCTCGGCGGCTGAGAACGTCAATCGATGCATGCCGTAGCCGTCATCCGATTGCGCGCCGTCCGACGAGCGATCCGTCGGAAGGGGCGTGGGTGACGTGATGCCCGCCAGGGTCTTGCGCCAGTACTTTTCCGCTGCCGTCTGGTCCTGAGAAAGAATCCACTCGACGTAGCCTCGATAGGGTTGCGAGGGCGGCTCGCCCGGATCCGGGCCGCCTTTGAAAAAGGCATAGCAGGCAAACAGATCGCTCAGAATAATGGGAATACACCAGCCGTCGAGCACGATGTGGTGATGCGTCCAAATCAGGTAGCGCGCGTCATCCGCGACACGGATCAAGGCGAGGCGCATGAGCGGAGGCCTTGCCAGGTCGAAATCCGTCAGGCGATCGTTCCGAAGGAATTCGCGCAGCCGTTCGCGCCGGTTGGATTCCGGCGCATCGCGCCAGTCGAGCTCGATGATGGGCGGCGCCTCCCCCGGCAACACGGCCTGCATGGGCCTGTCGAGTTCCTGCCACATGAACGCGGTGCGGAACGACGTCGACCGCGCAATCACCATCCGCCATGCGTCGAGGAATGAAACATGATCCAGCCGGCCCCGGAGGAGGCAACTCAGCTGCTCAATGTAGACGCCCGACTGCGGTTCGTACAGGCTGTGAAACAGTAGCCCCTGCTGCAACGGTGTGAGCGGGTAGACATCTTCGGTACTGGGATGAAATCTCCGCGCCGTTTCGAGCAGGGCCTGATCAGTCGGCCTTTGAACTCGGATCCCGCGCTTCGGCTCCGAATCGACTCTTTCAATCCTGTCGCCCGCCGCCTCCGCCAATTCGGCGATCGTCTGATGTTGAAACAGATGTCGCGGCGTGAGCGGCAGGCCTTGCGTCTTCGCGCGAGAGACAATCTGTAAACTAAGAATGGAATCCCCTCCCAGCTCGAAGAAATTGTCGTGCACGCCGACACGCTCCACACCCAGCACCTCGGCCCAGACAGCCGACAACTGCGCTTCAGTCGGCGTGCGGGCCGGAGTCCATTCCTTTACCGCCGCATGGTCCGGCTCGGGCAAGCCCTCCCGGTCGATCTTGCCGTTGACATTGCGTGGCAGCGCGTTGAGCATGATGATGGCAGAGGGGACCATCGGCTCCGGCAATTGCTCGCGCAGCAGCCGGATCAACACATCGGCATCGCAGGATGCGCCGTCTCGAGGCGCGACATAGGCTACCAATTGCTTATGCCCAAGACGGTCCCGACGCACGACAGCCGCCGCTTCGCGAACGTCCGGATGGGCCTGCAAACGAAATTCGACTTCACCCAGCTCGATGCGCACACCTCGGACTTTGACTTGATGATCCCGGCGTCCGAGAAACTCCATCGTTCCGTCCGGACGATGGCGGACACGGTCGCCGGTCCGATAGAGTCGCGCGCCCGGTTCATCGGAGAAGGGATCAGGCACGAACATCTCGGCAGTCCTGGCGGGATCGTGGAGATAGCCCCGGCCGACGCCGGCTCCCGCGACGCACAGTTCGCCGGCGGCGCCGATCGGTACCGGTGCCAGCCCGCTGTCCACGACATAGCCACGTAGGTTGGCGATGGGCTTGCCGATCGGCGCATGCGCATGGGTGTCATCCGGCGGCGTGGTGATCGTCGCCGTGGCCACATCGTCGGCGCATTCAGCCGGGCCATAGGCGTTCATCAGCGGCACATGCCGGTATCGCTCGAACCACCGGCGGATCAAAGCAGGCGGTAGCGCTTCTCCGGTGGGCAAGAGCCATCGCAGTTGAGTCAGCGTCGGCACGTCGGCTCCGGCGGCGGCACTGTCGAGCATGCCTTGCAGCAACGCCGGAACTGTTTCAAGGACGGTCACTTTCTGCGCATCGACATAGCGGAGGAGTTGCTCCGGATCGCGGGCCGCTTCGTCGGGCACGACAAGCGTGCGGGCGCCGCAGAGGAGCGCGGCCGTAAGCTGCCACACCGAAATGTCGAACCCCTGGGAAGCGGTTTGCGCAATGACATCGGTCGGTCCAAGACGGAGCATGGAAATCTTGCTCCGAAGATGATTGACCAGACCCTGCTCCGTCACCATCGCTCCCTTCGGGACGCCGGTCGAGCCACTGGTGTAGATCACATAGGCCAATTTCGCGGACGGCCACGCGGCTCGCTCCCTACATAGAACCGGCTCTTCCGTGAGACAGGCTTCGACGGTGCGCACCGCAGGCCGCGCGGCCCGCGGCATCTTGGCGACCATGTCGTTTGCCCTGGATACCCATGCCGCCGTCGTCAATACCATCGAGGCTTGACTGGCTTCGAGAATCGACATCCATCGTGACGGCGGGTGTGCGGGATCGAGCGGCAGGTAAACTCCTCCGCACTTCCAAAGGCCGACCATCATAGCCACATAGTCGATGCCACGCTCGCCGAGCACAGCGACGACGGTTTCGCAGCCGACACCGGCCATCGCAAGCGCGCGGGCAATCCGATCGGCGCGATCATTCAAATCCCGATAACTGAGTGTTTCCTTGCCGCAAGAGACGGCCACGGCCTCCGGCGACCGCGCCGCCTGCGCTTCGAAAAGACGGGCCACCCGACCGTCGGCAAAACCTGGGATCGAGGTGTCATTCCATTCAATCAGAATCTTCCGACGTTCGGCCGCCGTCAGCATCGCGAGTTCGCTGAGCCGAGCCTGCGGGTGATCGACGATGCTTTCCAGAAGCTGCCGCAGATGAGCCGCCATCCTGCCGACGGTGTCTTGATCGAAGAGATCCTCGTTGTACTCGAACGCGCACTCCAGTCCGCCCTTGTCCTCCGTCATGTCGAGCGACAGATCGAACTTGGCGCCTCCCGAATCCAGCTCCATTGCGCTGACCTCCAGCGAAGTCATCGCCAGTGTCCTGGCCAGCGAAGTTTGCAGCGCAAACATCACCTGGAACAGCGGCGTATGGCTCAGCGCGCGGACCGGCTGCAACGCGTCTACCAGTTGCTCGAACGGCAAATCTTGATGAGCCTGCGCGCCGAGCACCGTTTCCTGTACACGCGCCAACAGGTCGACGAACGGCGGATTGTTCGAGAGGTCGGCCCGCAGGACGAGCGTGTTGGAGAAAAAGCCGATCAACGACTCTGTCTCCCGCTTCGGCCGGTTCGCGACCGGCGTGCCGAGGCAAAAATCTTCCAGGCCGCTGTACCGCATCAGGAACACCTGGAAGGCCGCCGCAAGCGTCATGAACAGCGTCGCGCCTTGCCGGCGGCTCAACGCATGCAGCCGATCGGTCAGGACACGCGACACCCCAAAAGGAACGCGCGCGCCACGGTCGCTCTGCACGGCCGGACGCGGGCGATCCGTCGGCAGGTCGAGCACCGGTAGTCGTCCTTGCAATTTCTCTTTCCAATAGGCCAGCCGTTCCTCGATCACCAGTCCTTGCAGCGACCCGCGCTGCCAGACCGCGTAATCCGCGTATTGAATCGGCAATGGAGGCAGCGGCGACGGCAGGCCCGCATCGAATGCCTCATAGAGAGTCACGAATTCCCGCGCGAGGATCTGCGACGACCATCCGTCGCAGACGATGTGGTGGAGCGTGAGGACCAACACATGCTCCAGCGGCGCCAGTTTGAGCAGCCGCGCCCGCAGCAACGGACCGGTGCGCAGATCGAAGGGACGATGCGCTTCCGCCTGCGCCGCCGCTGCGGCCGAGGTCTCGCGCCTGGACGGCGACTCCATGCTGAAATCCGTGACCGGCACGTCCATTGAATGGTCCGCAACGATGATTTGAACCAACTCGCCGTCCGCTTCGTCGAACGTCGTGCGGAGAACTTCATGCCGCCGGACGATTTCGCCGAGGCTCTGCGCCGTCGCTTCACGGTTGAGCGGACCTCGCAACCGCACCGCCAGCGCCGTATTGTATGAAGCACTGTCCGGTTCCAACCGGGAGAGAAACCACAAGCGTTGCTGCGCGAAGCTGGCGGGAAAGACGTCCACGTTCGATTGCGACACAGCCTGCGCCGTGGCGCCGATGATGTCTCTATGTGAAGGCATCGGTCTCATCATCGACTCTTATGGGCTTCAGCCATCGCCACCAGAATTTTTCTCGGTCCCTTGAACGGCGTGCGCCCATGTGCCACCAGCATATTGTCCAGCATCAACACGTCGCCTTCCTCCCACGGAAACCGGACGGCGTGGCATTGATAGATGTCACGAATTTCGTCCAATACGGCCGTCTCGATCGGGGTGCCGTCTCCGTAACAGGCCTGCCGGGGGAGATCGGCTTCGTTCACGACGGCCAGCAGCGCCTCGCGGACGGAGGGCTCCAGATTCGAGACATGGAACAGATGCGCTTGGTTGAACCACACCGTTTCCTTGGTGCGGGGATGGACGGCGACGGCCTGGCAGACTTGCCGCGTGCGGAGCTCTCCGTCCCGTTTCCACTCATGGACGATCCCCGCCGCCCGGCAAAATCGCTCCACGATCCCGCGGTCCGTGGTGTTGAACACCTTGGTCCAGGGCACGTCCAGTCCGTTTCCATAGTTGCGCACGTACATCACGCCCTTTTCGATGAATCGCTCTCTGATGCGGACCGGAATCTGCCGATACACCTCGCGGCTGTCCGCGATCGGCGTATAGCCGCCTTCCGAAGACGCCTGCGCGCAATAAAACCAGATTTTCATCGGCCATTCGGTGGTGTACGCTTGTTCGTTGTGCAGGGGAATGTGCTGATGGGGAGGATATTCCGTCGACGTATAAATCTGGTTGTGGACCTGCGACCGGGGTGTGGATCCGAACTCGTAGGAAGCCAGGTCAGGCGAAATCATTCGCGCGAATGCCTCGAAGTCCGCCGCCGATTCGATCGGAAACCCCCTGAACAGCAGGCCTCCGACGGTCGAAAGATGGGCGTTCATTATCCGCTCCACGGCGTCTCGGTATGCCGCCAACGACTGCTTCTTCGCGGGATTGACCACCACAGGAAGAAGGGTGTCGGAGCCCAAGTAGCTCACCCGGCAGGACGATCGACCGAATGCCTCTCCGGATGTTTCCTCCACGGGCATCGGCGCGCTATTGTTATGGTCGGCGTGCATGCTGTTCCTCCATCTCTCCCACGTTCGGCGAGCCGAATAGCCGGGCTTCCTCCCGATCCCACGCCCATTGAAAACAACGCACACGGGAAGGCCTGCCCTCGGTCACCAACGCCCCGGAATAATCGGATCCCAGGGGAATCGTGAACATGGCCCAGCGATGATCCCTGAGGCCGCCACGAGTCGATGCGGGGAATCGCTCCTCGAATTCGTCGGCAACGTCGATTCGATCCAACGGCCATTCCAATCCCGCGCCGAGAGCCTTGACGTAGGCTTCCTTCAGGGTCCACCACGAAAAAAACGTGTCCGCCTGCGCCGGTCCGGCGAGTGACGCCAGCACCGCCTGCTCGCGTTCCGAGCAGGCATACGACGCAACGTCGCGCCACGAAAATTCACGATCCCGCCATTCAATATCGACGCCGACTTCGCGTCCACGCGCCATGGCGCAGAGGACGAGTGACCGCGCATGCGAGATGTTGAAGCGGAACGCCCCCTCATCCGAGAGCAAGCACGGTTTCCCATTCCGTCCCGTGGTCAACCGAACCGAGCCGGGCGACCGGCCGAGATAGTCTCCGAGCATCATCCTCAGAAAACCATGGGCGTGAAGATACCGCCGGCGGTCTTCTTCGAATGCGAAACTCCGCGCGCGAACCTGCTCGTCCTCGCCGAGCATGCCGCGGAGAAAAGATTCCGGCCATCGCTCGCGCATATCGGCGCACCACACATGCACGTCGCCGCCCGGCAACGACCATGAGGCCGATCGCATCGGAACGACGAATCTTTCCGCCGGCGAGACCATCATCGGTTGATCCTCTGCTGCTGAGACAACGCGGCGGAGAGTGTTTCCAGCATCGGTTCTTGAGCGCTTCTCATGAAAAAATGATCGCCTTGGAACAGCCAGAGCTGAAATCGATCCCCTGTGTGCTCCCGCCAGGCCCGCAACACGGCGCAGTCCACATGCGTATCCGCCATTCCTCCGAACGCGGTGATGGGGCAGCTCACCGGAGGCTCGTCCTTGTAGTCATATCGATCGCGAAGCGCGAAGTCCGCGCGAACAGCGGGAAGCATCATGCGCATCAATTCCGGATGATTCAGCACCTCGGACGGCGTCCCGTTGAACCGATACAACCGCTCGAGAAATTCATCCTCCGACAGATCACACATCCGTTCCGAAGGGGGAAGATGCGGAGCAGGGCATCCCGAGACGAAGAGATGGCGCGGCTCGATTCCATTGGTTCTCCGCAACTCGCGCGCCAATTCAAAACTCAGCAGCGCGCCGATACTGTGGCCGAACAACGCGAACGGTCGATCCAGGTACGGCTCCAATGCCTCCCGCAGCAGAGGCACGAGGTGACGCAAGTCCTCGATGGGAGGTTCGGTGATCCTCGCCTCCCGCCCCGGAAGCTGAACGGCGCACACTTCCACATTCGACAACATGGAATTTTGACCCCAGCTTCGAAATACGGAGGCCCCCCCGCCCGCGTACGGGAAACAAATCAACCGCATGCCGGCGCCTACCTGCGGATGAGTGACGATCCATGGAGTCGAGCGCGCGACCGTCAGCATGAGGAGGCCGTCTTCTCTGTTTGCGCCTGCTCATCCATCCATTTCCTCAAACTCAAGGGGCGCATGTCGGTCCATATTTCCGCGATATGGGCCAGACATTCGGCCTTGAGCCCGGTCTTGCCTTCGTCCCTCCAGCCCAACGGATTCTCGCGATAAGACGGCCAGATCGAGTATTGCTCTTCATGATTCACAACGACCTTGTACACAGTCGTGTCTTCGCGTTCTTCGCTGTTCATCGCTTCTCCTCCTGGTGAAATCGACGTTCGGCGGGCATGCGTGTCTGTCCGTCGACCATCTGTGTGGTTCGTGAATGGGGAACCAGCTTCAGCGTATGGACCGGAGTTCCGGCCAAGAACGGAAGCGGCATTCCATGACTCCAATACGGTTGTTGATCCCGATAGTGAGGCGAGAGGGGATGCCCGGACTGTCCACCGGGCATGTGGAGAATCCCTTCGTCCCGATGACCGGGCGCCACCACGAGCCGCTGGCTCGCTCCGAGGCCGTCCTGCATTACGCGAATACATTGCCCACATCCGGCTGCGGGCTCATCCGGCATATTGAGGAGGTATCCCAGGCCTGGAAGCGCTCCGGCGAGGGGATGCTCCATCTTCACGCGATTCAACCGCCCCCACCTCAGCTCGGTCAGCGAAACAGACGGATGTTCCTCTTCTAATTCTCGGACACTTTGCTCCACCGCATTCAGAAGGAATTCCGACCAGTCGGGGAAATGGTCAGGATCCGGGTTCAGTTCCGGGATCTGTGCCGTGAGAAGCCGGCGTAACGGGGTATCAAGATCACCATCGTAGCTAAACTGCGCGTCACGTTCGCGACAAGAGGACAAATAAGGAGCGAACACCGAACGCACGAGCACTTGACGAAAGCGGAGAATGAGCGCGAAACCACGGCTGTCAGCATCGGCCTTCCCGTTCCAGGCCTCGAAGGCCTGACGCGCTTTCGCCAGAGATGGGTTACATTCACTCACCGCGTCGGTTAACAGCCCTTTGGCAAGGTGCCAATAGAACTCATAGAATTGACTGGTCGAATCCAATTGCAGGTCAAACAGGTCCCGTTCCCGCATGTTCGCCATAGCCTCCAGCCGTTGCGAGATTCTGAACGCGCGATAGCCGTTGGCAAACGAATGGCCGACGACATAGGGAGAGGGGGTGTTCAGCATGCGATGGTTGGCGCTGACGATGAATCCCGACGGAGGATCGACAATTCTTGGCACCGCGTCCGGAGGCACATATCCCGTCCAACCGAATCGACCGTCCGCCCAGGAGACACTCACCGAGCCGTCAAATCCTCGGCGCATGGGAATCTTACCGGTGTAGGTCCAGGCGATGTGGCCGCCGCTGTCCGCGAGAATGACGTTGTTCGCGGGACCGCCCGCATGGGTCATGACCGTGACGGCCTCATCTACCGACCGGACCTGATCCATGCCGAGCTGCCCAAGATTGACGGCCTCCGGATCGAGCGCGGTCCAGCGAACGGCCACAGGCCCATCCATCAGAGCATTGTGCGACACAGGTCCCCACACGGTGTCTTTGATCTCCACCACGGAGTCAGGAGCATCTTTCACCTTGATGATTTCTCGTCTGATCGTGAACCGCTTCCAGCCGTCCGGCGTCTTGTACTCATTCCCATCGAGGGGATTGACCTCCAAACGCACGAGGTCTAGAAAATCTCCCTCGACATTCGTCACGCCCCAAGCCACGAGACCGTTCGTGCCCGCAACGACGACCGGGATACCGGGAACCGCAACACCGGCCAGTTCGACCTGCCCGTATCGCAGCTGGATGCGGTACCAGATGTTGGGAACGGACATGTCCAAATGCATGTCGTTTGCAAGAACGGATCGTCCATCCGCCGTCTTGGCGCCTTGCACAACCCACCCGTTCGAACCCAATCCGCTCTTGCCGCTCTTGCCGAATCGAACCAGGCTCGCCCGGCGCGCGTGCATCTGATCGAGAGGCCTCCGTAAGGCCGCCAGGGCCCGAATTGGAATCGCCGGAGAAGAGAATGATTTCCTGCCGAGCACCGCATCCGTGTAGGGATCCGTCTCCGGAACAAGAAACGTGACGACTTCAGAAGGCAACGTCTGTTCCATCACCGTTCGCATCCGCTCTTCCTCGTCGGTCCCACTCAGCATATGAAACATTCCAAGCAGGATCAGAAGACTGTCCTCGACCTTCCAGCGATCCGGCTTATAACCGAGCAGCACACATTCGACCGGTGGAGTTTCCATCCGATCCAGGTAGTCGTTCACCCCATCCGTGTATGCATCGAGGACATCCCGCTGATCTTGCGGTAACCGTTTTGCTATGGCTCCGGCGGCGCCGCTGAATCCGAACATGCGTTGCCTGAGATCGGTTTCGCGCATCGTTTCACCTAGGACCTCGGCCAGCCGCCCTGCGCCGGAACGGCGCAGGAGATCCATTTGAAACAGCCTGTCGCGCGCGGTGACATACCCGAGAGTTCGGATCGCATCCGCTCGCGAACCGGCCATAATGGTCGGGATACCGTAGGCATCCGAAGTGACCGTGACCGGTTCGTGCAGACCGTTCACGCTCACTTCGCCGTCCAACATCGGCAAGGAGGCGCGAATCGTCATCACGACGTAACCCACACCACAGGCCAGCACGAGGCAGACGACCATTGGGAGAGCGACTCGTCTCATACGCGTGAATCTTGCTCCGCCGCTCGAGCTGCGTCACAGAATATCGACGCAATCGTGTCCACTTCCTCGGCGGTGACGATGAGCGGCGACAAAAATCGCACCACACTGCCGTTGCGTCCGCCCAATTCGAGAATCAGCCCGCGATTGAGGGCCTGGGATTGAATCTTTCGCGCAAGTTCCGGAGCGGCCGGATAGGCTCCTCCGGCGTCGGGGCTCGCGTCGGCATCGATAATTTCGACACCGATCATCAACCCGCGACCGCGCACGTCGCCGAAACTGCGCAACGACGCCTGGGCCTTGCGCAGATGCGAGAGGAGGCGCTCCCCCATGATTTGAGCGTGCTGGTCCAAGCGATGAGTTCGGACGAATTCGATGGTGGCCGCGCCCGCGGCCATGGCCATCTGGTTTCCGCGGAAGGTGCCGGCATGCGCTCCTGGTTGCCACTGATCCAATTCGGCCCGATACACCACCACGCTTAACGGCAACCCACCCCCGATCGCCTTGGACAACACCACCGCGTCGGGAATGATCCCGGCGCGCTCGAACGCAAACAACGATCCGGTCCGCCCCAATCCCGTCTGAATCTCATCGACGATCAGCGGAATGTCGCGATCTTTGGTCATTCGGCGAATCTCCCTGAGCCAGGCATCAGGCGAAGGAATCACGCCCCCTTCACCCTGAACCACTTCCAGGATCACAGCCGCCGGCGACACGACACCGCTGTTCGGATCGTCGAGTAATCGCTCGATATAGGTGCTGGAGAGACGATGCCCTCCCTCGCCGCCGACGCCGAAGGGACAACGGTAATCGTAGGGGTACGGAAGGAATTGGACATCCGGCATCAGACCGGTGATGGCGGCTTTCGGCGCCAGGTGGCCCGTCAGCGCCAATCCGCCGTGCGTCATCCCGTGATAGGCGCCGTGGAACGACAGAATCGTTCGCCGCCCGGTGGCCGTCTTCACCAGTTTGACGGCGGCCTCCACCGCGTCAGCTCCGGAGGGGCCGCAAAACTGAATGCGCGCCTCTTCCGCGAACTCTTTCGGCAGCGCGCCGAAGAGCGCATCGACAAAGCGGTCTTTCACCGGCGTCGTCAGATCCAGCGTCTGGAAGGGCACGCCGTCCCGCAATAATTGCTGGATGGCGTCCAAGACGACCGGATGGTTGTGCCCCAACGTCAGCGCGCCGGCGCCGGCCAGGCAATCGATGTATGTTCGGTTGTCGGTATCCTGCACATAGATGCCCTTGGCCTTGCTCAGCGCCAACGGAAGCCGTCTCGGGTAACTGCGGGCATTCGACTCCCGCCCTGCCTGTCGTTTGAGATAGGGATTCCGTTCTCTTGCTTCCACCACGGACTGCGGCATTGCCGAAAACAGCTTCTTCATCTCATCCACATGAACGGTCATCACGCGCTCCTTCCTTCACAAGTACGGCAACGTTGCGACTGTGGCCCCGATTGCCGCATGCCGACAGCGGTACCGGTTATCGAAAGGCACCCGCCCCTTCCGACACTGTCATGATCTTTCCCAGATCCATCCGGAGACATCGATCCGCGATCGAAAAGTATTGATCGTCATGGGTAATGACCAGTGCCGTTTTCCCCCGAGCCTTCAAGTCGGGCAACAGCTCTTCGTAGAACACCCTGCGAAACACCGGATCCTGATCGGCCGCCCACTCGTCGAACACATAGAACGGACGGTCCTCGAGATAGGCGGTCAACAAGGCCAACCGTTTGCGTTGCCCTTGTGAAAGCGCTTGCGTGGAAAACTCCCCGTCTCTGATCCGCACTTTCCCCTGGAGCTGCAGACGATCCACATATTCACGCGCTTGTCCATCGAGGTCGGTCCTGTTCAAACCGAACAAGGTGTCGAAGAGGTGGTAGTCGGAGAACACGGCGGAGAAGAGCTGGCGATAATTCTCCCGATTGATTTCGTCGATGGGAACCCCATCGAGGCGAATCGTTCCCGATTCCGGCGCGTAAAGCCCCAACAGCAGCAATGCGAGCGTCGTTTTTCCGCTGCCGTTTCCGCCGACAAGAAAGACCAGCTCACCCGGAGTGAAACTCAGTTCGATCGGACCCAGATGAAAACTGCCTTCTTCCTCCTCCCGGTAATATCGATGCGTGACCCCGACCAGCTCGATCCGCTTCCACGCGATGTTGAGGACGGGTCCGCCGGAGCCTTTCATCCTGACCGTTTCGCTTTTCTCGAGTTGGTCTTGAGCTGAAGCCGCTTCAAGCGACAGCCCCAACGTCTCGACTTTTTCCAGCGCGACATCGGCGCGTCCGACACTCGGCAGGGTTTCGACGATTTGCGCGAACGGCCCCATCATATAGAGGAGCACGAGCGTCGCTCCCGCGATGGCCTGGGGAGTCAGCGTCAGCCACTCCGGCAGAACAAACAGAGCAAGCCCGATGACCGCATAGAACAAGAACATGCCCCAGTTCGTGGCGATGGCGTAGACCGTCATGCCCTTGACGAAGTCCCGCTTATACGCCGTCACGGTCGGACGGAGCGCGGTGGCGAGAAATGCCTGGCGGCGTTCACGGTGAAGCTTGAGCTCTTTGATGCCTTCGAGAATCGATTGAAAATGGCGAAACAACGTGTCGTTTGTTTCTCGCGCCCGCTTGAACGAGTGGAGAGCCTGCTTTTCTTGCGCTTGGAACGACAGCGCGCCGAAGATCATGAAGCCGAGGACGATGGCCAGCACCGGCCATGAAAGCCAGCCGAGATAGGCCAGACATCCGACGACCGTCGCGCCGTTCACGCAAATCAACGGAATTTGCACGTAGGCCTGGGCGATGACGTCCGTATCCTCGTTGAGCGCGGCCAGCAATCGATGGCGGCCGAGTTCCTGCACGTGCCGGAGCGGCGCGCGAAGAATCTGTTCACTGAGGTGCACCCGCAACTGCGCGATGATGTCTTGGCCCAATCGTGTCAGCACCACCTCCGAAAAGGCTTTCGTGACCACCACGAGCGCGACACCTCCGAGAAAGCTCACGCCGAGAGCGGTCGTGCGGCGGCTTTCCTCCAACGCCGAATTGATAAAGGCGATGATCCCGGCGCTTGCCAGGCCGCTGATCAGGCCGGCGACCATGGAGAGCATGACCAGGCGCCACGAATTGCCGTACAAGAAGCGGATCAAACTCATCGTCGCGCGTTCCTCATGATTTCGGTCCACCGGGGATATCCGAATGCGCGGCACCCATCCGTTGAGGGCGGGCTTTGCGAGGAAGCGGAACAATGTCCGGTGCCGCCGTGATGCCGCCCGCTTGTTGACGCCGAATTTGTTCGGAGAGTCCGGTGACCGTCGGAGACTCAAAGAACTTTTTGAGAGAGACCTCCATGCGGAAAATGTCCTGTACACGATTCAAGATCTGCAGAGCGGCCAGCGATTCGCCGCCCAACGTGAAAAAGTCGTCCTGCGGACCGACATGATCGACTCCGAGAATCTCTCGCCAAACCAGCGTCACCGTTTCCTCGATCGTTGCGCCGGCCTTCAACTCTGTCCAACCGTGGAGCGGTTTCTCGTCTTTTCCCTTACCGGCAAGACCTGCGACATGAGATAGGGTGGCTCCGGAGTTCTGTCTCGCGAGAGAGGCACAGTCGCGAACCGACACGATCACTTGTGGCGACGTCCATCCGTGCAGAATCCGGCCGAATGCGTCCTGGGCTTCCGACGCCTCCATGCCGTCGAATTCGGACGCCTCGATCTGCAAAGCCTTCAGCCGGGCTTCGGCCTGCACGGCCATTCCCACCTGATTCCAGCGATCGAAATTCACTGAGATCACGCGCCCTCCGCGCTTCGAGAACGCGTGAGCCATCGCATCCATAGCTGAATTGGCGGCGCAATAGGCGACTTGCCCCACTCCTCCGGTCAAGGCGTTCAACGAGGAACAGAAGCAGATAAAATCCAGGGGCGCTTTCCCGAACAGCTGGTCCAGGACGAAGGCGCCGCTGACTTTCGGGCTGAATTCAGCCTCCACAGCCTCTGCGGTCTTGAGATCGACCAACCCGCCACCTGCAATCCCCGCCGCATGGATGACCCCATGGATCTCACCGAACCGATCCACAGCCTGAGCCAACGCCGCGCGCATCTGTTGCGGGTCCGCCACATCAGCCTGGATGCAGAGAACTGCGCCGCCCACCTGTTCGAGCCTCTTCAATCGCTCTACCTGTTCCGCCGTCGGTTTCGAGCGGCCTATCAACACGAGGCGTGCCTTGACTGTCCTGGCCAAATAGTCCGCGAGTTCAAAACCGACTCCTCCAAGTCCGCCCGTGATGAGATAGGCCCCCTGCGTCCGCAGCAAGGCCGGCCGTTCGTTCGGCTGGTCCAGCCTCACCGGCTCGAAGGCCGGAACCCACCGGTACGCCCCTCGAAAAGCCACGACCGGCTCATCCTGTCCGACCAGATCTTCGGCAAGAAGTCGGGTGATCTCTTGCCTCGTCAACACGTCTTCCTCGTGGTTCGATGCTGGGAGATCGATCACACGGCATCTAAGATTCGCGTATTCCTGTGGAATCACCCGACAGAATCCGATAAGCGGAGCCAATTCCGGGCGCAGTGTTTCTTCACCGGTGACATCGGATAACCCGGTTGCCAGGACGCAGATATTTGTCGGCTCTGTCGACGTTCTGCTTCCCAAGGCCTGTGAGAGGAGCAGCAGACCGTACAAGCCTCGATGTTGCGCGGCGCTGAAGGTGTCGATGGATAACGAACCAGGAGCGGGGTCGAGGTTCCAACAATGCATCACTCGATTCGGCGAGAGGTCCTGCTCCCGTAATTCGTGAATCAGCCTGTGATAATCTTCGCGAGCTCCCGGTCGTATCGCATACTGTTCCTTGGCGAGTCGGTGGTATCGCTCTCCGGTCGACACCGTGACGACCGGCCTCCCGTCCGATTCCAGTTGCGCGACGATGCCTCTTCCTTCACCCCGCTCGCCGACGAATACCAACCACGAGCCGTCTCGAACCGGTCCGGCCGATTGAACGGCCCGCGATCGCTTCCAAGACGGTTCATAGAACCAGTCCCCGATATCGGCCTTTTTGGCGGGCACTCCGGCCTGACCCCTCTCAGACGGCCGTTTCATCGACTCGACCCAAAACCGCCGGCGCTCAAACGGGTACGTCGGCAGGGGCACACGTCGAGGACGCCGGCCTCGATCGAGGCCGGCCCATTCGATCGGCACGCCCGCCGCCCAAAGATTCCCGACCGCTTCGAGAAAGCTCGACGGTTCGGATACCGGCGACGATCCGTTTCGCGGTGTGGGTAAAGAGGCCAGCGCCATCACCGAGCGGCGATCGATTTGTCGCTGAGCCAACAGGCACAAGGTCTGTCCAGGTCCCACTTCGAGTAGAATCCGCTCCGGCTTTCCACACAGCGTCTCGATGCCGTCCGCGAAGCGGACGGTCTGCCGGACATGATCGGTCCAGTACGACGCGTCCATGGCTTGAGCCGGCGTGATCCAATCGCCGGTGACATTGGAAATCCAAGGAATCGTCGGCGCGTGACGCGCCATGCCGGCAACCTGAGCATGGAAGGACTTCAGAATGGGGTCCATCATGCGTGAATGGAACGCATGGGACGTGTGAAGTCGCACGCTCCGGACACTGCGGCCCGTTAACGTTTCTTGCAGACGCTCGATCACGGACTCAGGCCCGGACAGGACGCATTGATTCGGCGCGTTGACCGCCGCGAGGTCTATGTCTTCGCGCAGATAGGAGATCGCATCGGCTTCCGACATCGATACCGCCAGCATTGAACCAGGCGGCATGCTTTGCATGAGCCGACCGCGAAGCGCGACCAGCCGCAGCGCATCCTCGAGCGAAAAGACACCGGACAGGCAGGCCGCGGCATATTCTCCGATACTGTGTCCGATCATGCCATGGGGATGCACATTGAGGCTCATCCACAGTTTGGCAAGCGCATACTCCAGCACAAACAAGGCCGGTTGCGTGAGCGCCGTACGGTTGAGTCTCTCGGGATCCGTCGAACATTCCTCGAACAACACCGACGTGATATCCACCCCGAGGTGAGGCGCCAGCAGGGCCGCGCAGCGGTCCACCTGTTCACGGAACATCGATTCGTGGGCATAGAGGCTTCGGCCCATCATGGGATACTGGGCGCCCTGCCCTGAGAAGAGGAACACCACGGGCCTCGGTTCGCCGACGTGCGTGACGGTGTTCGCGGAGTCGGATCGGCTCAAGGCGCGGATCGTCGATGCCATGTCGTCGGCCACCACCCATCGGCGGCAGGAAAATGCTCTTCGCCCGGTCTGCAGCGTGTACGCGACATCCGGCAGTTCGGCCTTCGGATGTTGCTGAAGATAGGCGACCAGGCGTGTGGTCGTCTCATTCAATGCCGCTTCAGATCGCGCGGATACGATGAGGAGTTGCGGGCGTCGCTCGATCCGGTCAGGCTCTCGCTCGACAAGCGGCGCCTCCTCCACGACCACATGCGCGTTGGTGCCACCGAGACCGAACGAGCTGACGCCGGCCCGTCGAGGCGCGCCGGAGGAATTCCAATCGGTCAGTTTCGTATTGACGTAAAAGGGCGTCTCGGAAAAATCGATGTCGGGATTCGGGGAGGAACAATGCAGGCTGGGAGGAATCTGTTGATGCGACAGAGCGAGGACCGCCTTGATCAATCCCGCGATTCCGGCCGCCGCATCGAGATGGCCGATGTTGGTCTTCACCGATCCGATGGCGCAAAATCCGTTTCTGTCGGTGCCGTCACGAAATGCCTGGGTGAGGGCCGCGACCTCGATCGGATCACCCAGAGGCGTCCCGGTCCCGTGCGCTTCGACATATCGAATTGAATCCGGCTCAACCCTGGACGCCGCCTGCGCCGCCCGAATCACCCGGGCCTGTCCTTCCACGCGCGGCGCCGTATACCCGACCTTCCGCGCTCCATCGTTATTGATCGCGGTGCCCTTGATCAGCGCCAGGATATGGTCCCCGTCGGCCTCCGCATCCTCGAATCGCTTCAACAACACGATACCGACGCCGCTTCCTCCGACCGTTCCCCGCGCATCCGCGTCAAAGGCCCGACAGTGGCCGTCCGGAGAAGCGATTCCGCTCTTCTGGTAGAGATAGCCGACCTTTTGCGGCACGTTGATGGACACACCCCCGGCGAGCGCCATGTCGCATTCTCCCGCGAGCAGTCCCTGACAGGCCAAGTGAACAGCGACCAGAGAGGTGGAACAGGCGGTTTGGACCGCGATGCTGGGCCCTTCCAAATTCAATTTGTAGGAGACACGGGTGGGAAGGGAATCTTTCTCCACGCCGAGAATCCCGGCCATGTCGGAGGCCGATTGCAGCAGGACGCCATCGGGGAAAAGGTTGAAGAGATACCCGCTGGTACTGGAGCCGGCATAGACACCGATGGATCCCCGGAACCGTTCCGGATCATATCCCGCGTGTTCGAACGTCTCCCACGCGCACTCGAGGAATAACCGATGTTGCGGGTCCATGAGTTCGGCTTCTTTGGGCATGACGCCGAAGAAGTCGGCATCGAACAGGTCGATCCCTTCGATGACCCCCCGCATTCGGACATAGTTCGAATCATGGCGCAGACGCGCTTGAACCCCTGAGGCCCGCAGGTCTTCTTCGCCGAGCACCGTGATGGATTCCACTCCGTCGCGTAAATTGCTCCAGAATGTCGCGCTGTCCTGGGCTCCGGGGAAACGACAGGCCAACCCGATGACCGCAAGGTCCAACCCATCGTGATCACTGATCTGATTGCCGCCGTTCCGTTCCATCTCAAGTCCTATCCGTCGTCGTCTGACGTTGCTGTCGCTGCCGCTGCACACGGCGGATGCCCGCCATGCGCCGCTCCTTGGTCTTGTGCATCTGGTCGGCCTCGCCGGACGCTTCATTGTGTCCGATCGAAGGACCGTCGCCGTTGAGATACGCGGCAAGCGCCTGCACGGTCGGATATTGGAACAAATCCACCATCGCCAATGGCCGCGCGCTGATGGCGCGAACTTGGGTCAGCACTTTCGTGAGAAGAAGGGAGTGCCCTCCCAGATCAAAGAAATTGTCCTGTCGGCCGACCGACTCTCGCCCAAGGATCTTTTTCCAAATGTCCGCGATGGCTCGCTCCGTATCAGTCTGAAGGGGCGACGAAACCGACTCCCTTTTCGGAACCAGTTCCGCGAGAGCCCTCAGAGCCCGGCGATCCACCTTCCCACGCGACGTCAACGGCATCGTCTCGATAAAGATCCATTCAGCCGGAATCATGTATCCCGGGAGACGCGCCGCCAGAAACCTCCGGAGGTCGTGAGCAGTCGCGGCGGTTTCACCCCGATGCACGATATACCCCACCAATCTGGGCTCCTGTGCCCGCGCGCCCGCCGACCCGTCCGGTTGCTCGTTCGAGTCCTGCAGAACGAGCGCATCTTTCACGGCCGGATGTTGCTTGATTCGACATTCAATCTCGGCCGGTTCGACTCGAAAACCCCGTACTTTTATTTGATCATCGTATCGACCGAGAAATTCCACCTGGCCGTCCGCGCGCCGTCTGGCCTTATCACCCGTTCGATACAATCGTCTTCCTGGTTCGCGACTAAAACAGTGCGGGACAAACTGTTCCGCTGTCCGTGCCGCCTGGCGATGGTATCCCCTGGCCAATCCGGCCCCGCCGATATAGAGCTCACCGGCCACGCCGATGGGGACCGGCCGGCACGCCGAGTCAAGGATATGCATTTCAACGTTGGCAATAGGCCGCCCGATCGGCACCGTGGACGCCGAGATCCAATCCTCCCCCCCCTCCGGCATGAAATAGCTCGCCGTGATCGTGGCTTCAGTCGGGCCATACGAGTTGCACCAGGCCACGCGATCACCGACAAGCCGTTCCCAGCGAACCAGGCTATCCGGTCGCGCTTTTTCGCTTCCTACGATCACCAGGCGGATCGACACCGGAAGAGCCGTTCCCGGTTGTTCGCAGGATTCGATCCAATCAGCCCAATAGGGGGTCGGCACATTCAGCACGGTGAGACCGTGATCATCGATAAATCGCCCAAACTCGGAAAACTCCGGCACCGGCTCGTTGGGCCGCAACACCACCGATGCGCCGGCCGCCCAGGTAGGAAAGTACTCCTCAGCCGCGACATCGAAACTGATCGAGGCAAATTGCAGCACACGATCGGCGGGCCGCAGCCCATAGTGCTTCGCCATGGCCGTGCTGTGATTGACGAGCGCGTGATGAGAAATCTCGATTCCCTTCGGTCGGTCGGTCGTCCCGGAGGTATAGAGCACGTACGCCAGGCTCTGAGGAACGGCGTACGAAGGACAGTCGAGATCGGACAAGGACGCCAGGGCCGGCCACGCCTCATCCAGCGCAATGACTGGAATCGTCGCGTCGCGAAACAGTGCGGCAAACCGCTTTTGGGTGAGCAGCAATCGCGCTCCGCTGTCCTGGATCATCACGCTCAATCGCTCCTGGGGAGCGGATGGGTCCATCGGCACGTACGCCGCCCCCGCTTTCAACGCTCCGAGCAGAGCCGTTCCCATTTCCAGGGACCGGTCCAGGCACAATGCGACGCGGCTTTCCATCTCGACGCCCAGCGACCTGAGATGGCGGGCCAATTGGTTGGCTCGCCCATTGAGCGACCGGTAGCTGTGCGAGACCCCCTCCCACACCAGCGCGACGGCATCCGGCGTACGTTTCGTCTGGTGTTCGAAAAGCTGATGGAGACACAACTCGTGCGGATAGGACGCAGCCGTATCGTTGTAATCCTGGAGCAGGCGCCTTCGTTCATCGTTGCCCAGCATGCCGAGTTCGCTCACAGGCGCGTCAGGATGCAATGCGATCTGTCCGAGCAATTCCTGAAAATGTCCAGCCATGCGCGCGATGGTTTCACCGGTGAACAGATCCGTGCTGTATTCAAACACCGCTTCCAACACCCCGCTTTTCATTGCCACCAATTCAAGCGTGAGGTCGAAGGCCGAGGTTCGGAGGCTCGTCTTCATCCGACGGGCGTCCAAGCCGTCCAGCCGGCAGAGCTCGGGTTGCTCTTCTTCCAAGGTCAGCATCACCTGATACAGCGGCGTATGACTGAGACTGCGAGGGACCTGAAGGGCGTCGACCAACCGTTCGAATGGAAGGTCTTGATTGGCCTGCGCCTCGAGCACCGTCTTCCGCACCTGCGTCAGCAAGTCGAGAAACGTGGGATGACCGGACAAGTCCGCTCGCAATGCGACTGTGTTGACGAAGCAACCGATAATGGAAGCGGATTCGAGGTGGGAGCGGTTGGCGACCGGCGTGCCGATACAGAACTCCGATTGCCCGCTGTAGCGGGCCATGAGCACGTCGAACGCGGCCAGAACGGTCATGAACAATGATGCCTGTTGCCTGCATCCGATGTCGTGGAGCCGCCTCCCGACATCTTCGGGCACAGTCCAGGCATACCGATCCCCCTTCTGCCCTTGCACCGCGGGACGAGGGCGATCGGTCGGCAGCTCAAGCACATGCGGAACGGATGCCAGCTGTCGGCGCCAGTACGTTTCTTGCCGCTGCCATTCCTCACTGTCCACACAGCGGCGCTGATGTAAAACTGCATCCAGGTACTGTCTCGACAGAGGCACGAGCGGGGAATCCGTTCCCTTCTTGAAGGCCTCGTACAATTGCGTCAATTCGAGGCCGAAGATTCGCATGGACCAGCCGTCCGCGACGATGTGATGGATCGTGAGCAACAGAACATAGTCCGTTTGACTCAATCGCAGCAGTCGCGCCCGAATCAAGGGACCCGCCATCAGATCGAACGACTGATGCGCTTCATTCGACGCCAGCGCCGTGACGTGCTCTTCCTGCACTGTTCCTTCCAGGCTCGTGAGGTCCTCGACGGGGAGAGGAAGATCACACGGCGGATCGATCACTTGAGCCGGATGACCCTGGTCGATGATGAATCGCGCGCGAAGGATTTCGTGGCGCCGCACGATTTCAGTCAGGGCGCGACGTAGCGCCGTCAGATCGAGCGCTCCCCCGATTCTCAAGGCAACGGGAATATTGTTGAATGAACTTCCCGGTGCAAGTTGATCGAGAAACCAGAAGCGTTGTTGGGAAAACGACAACGGCGTGAGGTCCTGTCGGATCGTCGGTTCCAAATGCGTCCGCGCCGGTGACGACGTTGATCGAGACCCTGCTTGAATCTGTGTCGCCAAACCCGCCGCCGTGGGGGCATCGAACAGCGATTCGAGAGGAAGGTCGACCCCGTAGATTGCTTGTAGCTTGGCCAACACTTGTATGCCACGCAACGAATCTCCACCCAACTCGAAGAAATTGGCGCCGGGCTCAACGTGAGGACGGTCAAGCACCTGGGCCCAGACTTCAGCCACGGTTGCGACCACCTCATCATCGACATCCGCAGCAGCAAGAGCGACCCCTGTTTCCGCCGGCTCATCATGGAACGTTGCGTGAACGGCCTCTAATTCATGGGCCAAGAACTTGGCGCGACAGAGATGCCGCTGAACCTTTCCGCTCGATGTCTTCGGCAGAGTACCGGGCTTGATCAAGACAACGGCATGGACTTGAACCTCGTGATATTCCGTGACCGCTCGACCGACTCCCGCCGCGACAGAGTCGAAATCGATGGCTGAATTGCCGACCACTTCCTGCACCACGACCAATCGCTCCTCATCCTCGACCGGGATGGAGAAGACCGCGCCGCAGCCTGGCCGGAGAGAAGGATGGCTTTCCTGTACCGTGGCCTCGATGTCGTGCGGATAATGGTTCCTGCCACGGATGATAATCAGGTCTTTCAACCTTCCGACCACGAACAGCTCCCCGTGCTGAATCACCCCCAGGTCGCCCGTCCGAAGAAACGGGCCCTCACCTGTATCCACCGTCTTCGCTAAAAATATCGCCGCCGTCGCTTCGGGGCTCCCCCAGTACCCCTGCGTGATACTTAGCCCCTTCACCCAGATCTCCGCGACCCTTCCCTCTAGGCAACGCGAGAGGGTGTCCGGGTCGACAATCATCACCTCCTGATCAGCGCTTGTTCGGCCACAGCCGACCAGTCGCTGAGCAGAGCTATTCGTTTGAGGAGAATCGATGAACCGCCCGCGCTCCATCGCGGTTTTTTCCACCGTTCTCACAACCGGCAACGCGCCCTGTTTCCCACCGGCCACAAACAGCGTCGCTTCCGCTAACCCATAACAGGGATAAAACGCCGCTCGCTTAAAACCACAAGGAGCGAATCGTTCCGAGAATCGATCCAGCGTGCCCGCGTGAATCGGTTCCGCGCCATTGAACGCCACCGACCAGGAACTCAAGTCCAACTGATCCCGTTCCTCCAGGGCGATCTGACGGACGCAGAGGTCATAGGCGAAATTGGGCGCTCCACTTGTCGTTGCGCGATAGCGGGAAATGGCGGACAGCCAACGGAATGGCTTCTGCATGAAATGCACCGGTGACATCAACACACAGGGCCGGCCAAGATAGAGCGGCTGGAGGACGTTCCCGATCAGGCCCATGTCGTGATAGAGCGGAAGCCACCCAAGAACCGTCGTCTCCTCGTTGTGCCCGAACGCCTTATGAATCATGCGTTGGTTGTGCAGCAGGTTCCCATGACTGACCATCACGCCTTTCGGAGAACCGGTCGATCCCGACGTATATTGAAGAAACGCGAGCGTCTGTCCGGTCACGGACGGCGTCTGCCACGCGCTTTCGATGTTCCGGGGGAGAGCGTCGGTTTCGATCCACCGCACGCTCCCGAATTCATCTATTCCGGAATCCTGTCCACAAAGCCGATCGATGCCGGCTCGCACCTTAGTTGTCGCCAGGGCAATGGTCGCTCCCGAATTCGCCAGCACCGCGCGCAATCGTCCCAGCGTTCGTTTTCGTTGCGGAGGATAGGCCGGCACGGCGACGATGTCCGCATACAGGCAGCCGAAGAAGGCCGCGATATAGTCCAAACCAGGCGGATACAAGAGGACTGCCCGATCACCGCGCGCGCCGAATGATTGAAGCCGCGCCGCGATGGCGCGCGCGCGCCGATCCAATTCGCCGTAGGTCAGTTCGCAGGTCTCCGTCTCTCCGTCGATCAAGAATATGAAGGCAGGCCGGTCGGCGAGATCGTCCGCCCTCCTACGAAGGAGATCGACGAGCGTCACGACGCCTTTTCGTTCCTCGGATGCCAATGCAGTCTCCCTCGGGCGTTAAGGACACACCAGGAGCGTGGGATGTCGGTTGCCCGTTCATCCCGAACCGCAGTGAACCTCTGTAGGGTTTCTCGCTTTGCCTCAGCCGGTGAGCTCGAAGGCCATCTGTCTCGAAGGGAATAACACTAGCGCGGCAGCAGGGCCGCGTCCCTTCTCTGATGGCTGAGTCGTTCTATACTACGTAGACGGAATACGAAATTATTTCCTCACCACAAAGTATGCAAATAGTTCTGTGGGGCCGGTTCTCAGATTTCCACCGGCAGATTGAGCTCGCAATCCGGGAGATGCGTACTTCCTCGGTTCTGACCATACGGTAGGCCTGGTGATGTACGTTGCTGCGCTGCTTTAACCCAGGTTAGTGTTGGTCGGATAACACCAAGGACTTCGTGTCCCCAACCAAATCGGCGAGTGCGCCTGCCTGGGCGGCAAGTTCGTCTCGCCCCATAACGATCCCTGGGTTGAGTATGTGGCCTATCCTGTCGGACAGCCCTTGAGGTCGCAGAGAGAGCTTGTTCATCGCGAGGGCGAGCTGCTTCTCACCCGGGAAGTACTCTCGATTCAGCGCGAAGAGCACCTGGATGAGTGCCTGTAGCGTGTGCTGCACAATGGCGGAGGTGTAGATGAGATCCACCCGCTCGACGGCACTCTTGTAATGAGGATTGTTCAGCCAGAATGCGGCCTCGCGCATGAAACGATGCAGCAATGATCGGCGTAAGGCTTCGGGATAGCTGCTCACCTGCTTTTCCATCGATCTAGGGTTCCTTGAAGATCTGCCCTTCCCCCGATTTCACAGACACCTCCCTAAGTGGGAGAATGAGGAAATCGGAGGACAGTATGAGCTCGAAGACACGACGGTCGTATACGGAGGCGTTCAAAGAAGAAGCGGTGCGCTTAGTCC